>JBJOIK010000050.1:0-5432 GCA_046047135.1 Actinomycetota bacterium | reverse complement strand
AATCAGATCCCAGTCCATCTTGCCGTCGACCAGGTGGGTCGAGAGGTTGATGGACGCGAGGTTACACACCGACACGTTGTCGACGTCCTGCGGCAAGCAAATTTCGGTGCAGAGGTTGGAGAGGTGAATCGTGCCGGTGTTGTTGTTGATGGCACGGTTGTTGATCGTGTCCTTCCAGGTCAGCCACGGGTGGCTGGTGGCCTGCAAGGAAATCAGGATGGCTTTGAACTGCTCTCTCGCGCCAATCTTCTTGAACATGTTGAGCTTGCCGGCTTCGGCCATCTCGATGTACTCGGCGTAGCGCTTCGAGAAAGCAGCACCATAGAGCTCATTCAAGTCAGCAACTTCGAGCGGGTCGAAGAGATACCAGGGCTCGTCATTTTCGACGCGCTTCATGAATTCATCAGAAATCCATACCGCGGTGTTAGCGGTACGGGTGCGACGGTATGGGTCACCAGAGTTCTGACGAAGGTCGAGGAACTCGGGGAAATCGAGGTGCCAGTTCTCCATGTAGAAACACAGAGCACCAAACTTCTTTCCCCCTCGGCTCACCGCGCGAAGCACGGAGTCGATGGTGTGCATGAAAGGAATCGGGCCAGTTGAGGTGGTGTTGTTGGAGCGAATCGGCGAGCCTTGAGCGCGAAGTTTGGTCACTGCCAGACCGATTCCGCCGGTTCCCTTGGTCAGCCACATCACGTCGCGAGTTGTCTTCGCGATGTGCTCGATGTCATCCTGCATCTCCATGACGAAACAGTTGGCCAATTGGGGATAGCTGGTTCCTCCGTTGACGAGCGTGGATCCCGCAGCCAGGTACTCGAGCTTCGACATCTTCTCGTAGAACTTCAGGGCCTGGTCGGTGGGGTCCTTCTCGTTGAGAGACAGACCCATTGCGATGCGCATCCAGAAGTACTGGGGAACTTCAAGAGGGTCGCCGTTGCGGCCCTTGATGCCGTAGCGGTTGTTCAAGGTAACCACACCGATGTACTTGAGCAGTTCGTCGCGATTCGGCTCCAGTGCTGCCGCGAGGCGCTCAAGATCGAACATCTGGGTTAGGCGCTCATCGAGCAGTCCTTCTTCCACACCGCGCTTCACATTCTCGGCAAAGTGCTGAACGTGCAAAGCCTTGAGTTCGTCTGCGCTTTCGTAGTCGCCGAGGACGCGCTTGTAAATGGTCTTGACGAGCAGGCGGGCGGCAACCACATCGAATGCGGGGTCATCTTTGACGTTCTGCAGTGCCACCTGAATAACAGCCTCGTCGAGCTGCTGAGTCGTGATTCCATCAAAGAGGGTGAGCTCGAGCTCACTGGCAATTTGGGTCACCCAGGTGATCGAGTCGTCCAGCCCCTTTGCTGCTTCTTCGATCGCCAAATTGATTTTGTTAGCGTCATATGGCTCTTTTGTGCCATTGCGCTTCACTACGTTGATGTTCACGTCTTTTCCTCTTTCTTGGGCCCAGGGACCACAAACCACGGCATTTTCTGTTGTTTTTCCGTCCCTGGTGGTGCTCAGAGGGCACTTATTCCTTCGACAGCTCAACCACTATATATGGCACCCCTGACAATTTGCATACCCTACATATTGTGGGCGTGTCCTCCACACCTGTGGACAAAGAGGGGGAGTTTTCCACAGTTTTCCGACCCGGGGGAGCGCGCCTGGATGCCAGTGTTCCAGCGACCACTGACGGCTGGAGGGACCAATAGGCTAGGGAGGCTGTGAACAAATACGTCGATCTGTTGAAAACTCCGGGAGTGGCCCGGATTATTTCCGCCCAACTCACAGGTCGACTTCCCTCCGGGATGATCTCTCTTGCCTACCTCCTGCACATCGAACTCATCTTCAACTCCTATGGGTTAGCGGGCCTCGTTCTCGCCGCGACCAGCCTCGGTCAAGCAATTGCTGGTCCTCTCACCTCCCGCTGGATGGGGTTCTGGGGGATGCGCCCCGTCATCGCCCTCACCATCACGGTGTCGGCGCTCAGCATGGCGGGGATTGCGTTTGTTTCTATGCCGATTGGCGCCTACATGGTGGTGGGATTTATCGGAGGACTCTCCACGCCCCCGATTCAGCCGGCCGTGCGCACCATCTACCCCACCATGGTGACGTCCAAACAGCTCACCCCGCTCTTCTCCCTCGATGCCTCAGCCCAAGAGATCATCTGGATAGCAGGCCCCGTGGTTACCACGTTCATTGCCACTCAAATCTCAACGCAATTGGCCATTATCGTCGCCGGCATCTTCCTGATTGCGGGGGGCCTATGGTTTCTCTCCTGCCGGGAACTCGGCGAAGTTAAAATTCCACGAAGCAAAAACAAGATGGGGGTCGTACTCAAGAAGCCCGCCGTCGTGCTCTCCACCGTGGTCGGCTTCCTCCTCATCGGAGCAGCAGCCGCGGTCGAAGTGGCAGTTGTGTCCGTTTTTGGCCACGGAGGTCCCGAAGCTGGCATCATCCTCTCCATTTGGGCGGTCGGCTCCATCATTGGAGGGTTGGCATTAGGAGGACTTGCTATTGGTCCCTGGGCACTCGCATCCCGCATGCTGGTGGTCTTCATCGGTATCGCCATGGCGGGCGCATTCCTCGACTTTTGGTGGATAGCGCTATCCCTCCTGATTGCGGGCGCAGGAATAGCGCCCGCCCTCGCCGTGATGTTCGCGATCGTGTCCTCGAGTGTGAAGTTTTCTGACACTGCTGAAGCCTATGGGTGGATGGGTTCTGGGCAACTGATCGGGGCGGCGTTAGGCTCAGCGGTCGCAGGATTCGCTATCGATGGATTTGATTCCCTCGGCGGCTTTGTCGCAGCCAGCATCTTTGCCCTGCTGGGCTTCATCGCAGCTGTCGCCCTGAAAGGCTCCCATCCCGACCTTCGAGGTCGCGATGCCACTCCACTGGCTGATACCGAGCCGGTGCGGATTATCAAGCGCTAAAGCGAGCGGGCAAGCTCTCGAATTGCTGAGGCGTCGTGACCGCAGCAGCCTCCCACCAGGGAGACCCCTGCCTCGATCCACTCACCAGCCCACGAGGCGAGGGGCTTCTCGTTATGGCCCTCCCACAGTCCTGACTGAGGAATCCACGTTCCGCCCTTGTTGGGGTACACAACGAGTGGCAGGTCGGTAACGGATCTCATCTGTCCAACCAGGGAGGAGACGTAGTCCGGTGGAACACAGTTCACTCCGACCGCGATGAGCCCTGGGGTGTCTTTGATGGCTTCTATGGCGTCACGAAGCATTTCACCAGAGGCCAACTGAGTTGGGGAACTACAACTGAAGCTGATCCAGAATGGCATGTTCGGAAACTCAGTCATGACGCCGCAGACAGCCCTCGCTTCGGCAATTTCAGGAATCGTCTCCACTGCACAAAGATCAGGCTTCGCTGTCATCAAAACCGCCACTCGCTCCCGGTGGAAGTTCTCCAAGAACTCCTGAGACTTTCCATAATTGCCGAGGTATTCGGAACCATCGTGCAGGGTGGCACCCCATGGTCCGATACTCGCTGCCACGCGGGCGGATGTTCCCTCGACCGCCTTCTTCGCCACCTCGACGCTCATAGCTAAAGCCCGGTCTGCATCCTGTTCACTCAGTCCGCACTCCAGGAAACCCGCCCTCGAGAGTTGATAGCTCGCTGTGGAAATGATGTCGGCACCGGCCTCGACAAATGCCCGGTGCGCTCGGTGAACGAGCTCGGGTTGATCGAGTAGCGCGCGCCCGGTCCACAAAACACCTGAAAACTGGGCGCCCTCCTTCTCCAGTTGGGTACTCAGTCCCCCATCGAGAACAGTGATTCCAGAGGCCATCCTTGAAGCGTAGGCCTAGATGAACAGGGCCGGAATCATGGACGCTACCAGCGCAATCGCCATCACGGTGGTGAAGATTTTCTGCGCCCTTGGCGTGGAGAGAAACCGCCCGACTAATCGTCCTAAAGCCACCCAGACAGCAGCCCCCGGCATCGTAGCCAGCACAAAAACAAGAGCGGCGACAATGGCGCCCGCCACGCCCAGGCCGGAGGGAACATAGGCAGTCACGTAGGTGGCAATCACAATCCACGCCTTGGGGTTCACTAACTGAAACAGCGATGCTTTCACCACTGTGGTGCCGCGAGAATTCTCATCTTGTTTCGCCTGCGGCATGGCTGCTCGATAGATGCCCCACGCCATGTAGAGGACGTAGGCGAAGCCGACGTACTTCAGCACCTCGTAGACGGCTGGATACGCAGCAAAGAAGGCGCCGAGCCCAGTGGCCATTGCCACCACCATCACGGTGAGTCCCACCACCATTCCCCACAGGTGAGGAACCGCTCCCTTCACGCCAAACCGACCACTCAGCGTCAAGACCGCGGTGTTATTGGGTCCTGGACTCACCCCTAGGACAAGAGAGAACACCACCATCGCAGTGAGTGCTCCCAGATCCACTCACACAGAATAGGCCCCTACACTCCTGAGTCATGGACGCCCACTGCACAGTGTTTGTGAGACTCACCCCACTGCCTGGCCATGCAGACACTGTGGTGGGCATCATCAAAGAACTTCTCCCTGAGATTCGGAGCGCTCAAGGGTGTCTTACCTACGAGATGTTCTCCGAGGTGTCAGGAGAGGTCATGCTCTATGAAGTCTGGGCTACCAGGGATGACTGGCAAGCCCACTTTGAAACACGCGCCATCGGCGAACTCCAGGAGCTCCTCAAGGACAAAGTCGAGCTGTATTTCACCATCACAAAATTTGAGAATGATATCGGTTTTTCTCTCATTCATTAAGAAGATGAGGAAGCCAATTAGGAAATCTACTAGAATCTGGGTATCGCTAATCCTAACCTGGACATCGGGCAAGATGCGTAGGTGAATGTTCAAGAAACAACATCAAACCATGTCGCTGCGGCAGGGTCCCGAGCCACCTCTCCGACACAAGCCAGGGAAGAAATGCTACGCCAGCAGAGAAAACAGCAACTGACCAAGCACGGCGTGATCCCAGAATTCATAAAGATCTCAGAAATCTACTAGATATACACAGCATTTACACAGGCAAACTTGAAGAATAGCATTCTTCATCAGAAACAAGCTAGAAAATTCTCTCTTACCTATGATGAGCCGATTTCAAACTATAAAGAAACAGAGTTGAAAGAAGACATCCTTACCATTTAGTTTAAGCTTGTATAGAAATCAACATACAAAACTCTTAATACTTTCAGTTTCATCAATGTGCCTTTAGCGAAGATTTAGGACAATAATGTGACCACATTGCTCGAAATCCTCAATAAGTTTAAAAAGCAAGTAAATCTTAGAGGATCCAGCAAAAGAAAGTCAAATAATGATTTCATTCCATATAATAAATCGATATTAACTAGAGTTATCGCAGAGTAGCTTCAAAGAAATAACATTCTGATTTTAAGCCACTTTTCGAAAACCTCGATTAACATGAATTTCAAGCACTCAAAAGGTCCAGCCAA
>JBJOIK010000049.1:0-5575 GCA_046047135.1 Actinomycetota bacterium | reverse complement strand
ATACGTATTCGCAACAGGGGGATCCCCGATATTCAGATATCGAAGCGTTTGTTCCGAAGACTGAATCTTTGAAGATTGTAATTGACCGGATGCTTCCGTATTGGAGATCGGATATCGCACCCGATGTTGCGGTGGGCAAAGTGACTTTGGTTGTGGCCCACGGAAACAGCCTCCGCGGTCTTGTGAAGCACTTGGAAGGCATCAGCGATGATGACATCGCTGAGCTCAACATTCCGACCGGTATTCCTCTGGTGTATGAGCTAGGCGATGACCTCACGCCCACTAGTCCCAGCCGATACCTCGATCCCGAAGCAGCGAAAGCGGGTGTGGCCGCTGTGGCGAGCCAAGGGAAGAAGAAGCGCTAGAGCTTAATCGGCTCTGTAGGCGGGTTCCATTCCCCGGTGGAGAGGTAAATGACTTTCTTCGCGATCGACACTGCGTGGTCAGCGAATCTCTCCAAATAGCGAGAAGCCAAGGTGGCATCAATCGTAGTTTCCGTACCTTGGGACCACCCCTCGCTCAGGACTGTTTCGAAGACGGAAAGGTGAAGTGCGTCGACTTTGTCATCCTCATCGCGAATCTTTTGAGCGATAGCAGGATCTTCAGTCCGCAACACCTCGGTCAACATCGTGGCCATCTCAACATCCAGGGCACCCATTTGCTTGAAAATGGGGCGTATCGTCTTGGGCACGACTTTCTCGGGGAAGCGGTAACGCGCCAATTGTGCGAGGTGCTCCGCCATGTCACCCATGCGCTCAAGCGACGAGCTGATACGAAGAGCACTCACGACAATTCGGAGGTCCTTTGCTACAGGGGATTGCCTGGCCAGGATGTGGATAGCGTGCTCATCGAGAGCAACGACGGCGTCATCAATCTTGCTGTCGCGCGCGATGACCGATTCAGCCAAGGTCACATCGGATTTGTTGAAGGCTTCAACGGCGTCGGTGATGGATTGGGCGACAAGCTCAGAAATACTGACCAGCTGATCCTGAACCTCGCGTAATTCTTGTTGGAATAGCTCCCGCATGATGCTCCTTGGTCGAGCGTTGTTGGTAGGTGCTTAATCCCCCCACAGTTCGGTTAACAGATGGTGAGGCTTTGCTTAACACTCGGTCGTTGCGGGCCAGTTTAGTGCCCCGGCCCTCTGGTGACAGGTGTGTCACGCCGTAGGCTTAGGTCTCATGGAGCTGTTCTGGTCACCCGGCTGGAGCCTGGCAATAGGCATCGCGCTGGGAATGTCCATTGTGGGCATGATTCTGCTCGCCCTGCGTTGGCAGCGGCGGGCGGAGACGGTCTTGGAGCAACCAGTTCCCGATGGTGTTGACACCGCGCTGGAGGTGATTGGGGCAACCGGTGTTGTGTTGGATGCCGATAACCGGGTCCTCCGCGCAGCGACGTCCGCAATCGAACTTGGTTTGGTCAAGGACCGTGACCTCACCTTTGCCCCACTGCTTGAGCTCGTCCAAGAGTCCCGATCTGAGGGGATTCCGATGACTCGGGAGTTTGAACTGGCTCCAGAGAGCAAATCTGCTCTCCCCATTCACCTGCTGGTAAGAGTGGCTCCGCTTGGACTTCGCCTGATGTTACTCGTGGCAGATGACAGGTCTGAGATGTATCGCCTCGATGCAGTCCGGCGTGACTTTGTGGCCAATATTTCTCACGAACTGAAGACACCGATAGGTGCAGTCTCCCTCTTGGCTGAAGCCCTGCACTATTCGGCCGATGACCCCGACCAGGTGAGGGCGTTCGCTTCCACCCTGGAACAAGAAGGTCATCGACTCGCTGACATGACCAACGACATCATTGAGCTCACGCGTCTGCAATCACTGGGCTCCATTGAAGACCCAGACGTCGTGTCGATTGATCGAGTTGTTGAGCAGGCTCTCTCCACAAACCGAGTTCTCGCCGATAAGTCAGATATCAGCCTCGTGGTCTCTGCGAGCACCGGAGCTTATGTGTTGGGGGATTTCTCGTCCTTGGTGACAGCGGTCCACAACTTGGTGAGAAATGCCATCACCTACTCGAGAGGCCCTAGTCGTGTGGGGGTGGGGGCGACGGTCAAGAACGGAATCGTGGAAGTATCCGTGACGGACCAGGGCCAAGGAATCGCGGAGAGTGATTTGGAGAGAATCTTTGAGCGTTTCTATCGTTCCGACCCAGCGAGATCTCGTGAAACTGGGGGGACCGGCCTGGGGCTTGCCATCGTGAAACACGTGGTCAACAACCACAAGGGTGAGGTTCGAGTCTGGTCGCAACTAGGCAAGGGCTCCACTTTCACGATTCGGCTTCGCGAGGCCCCAGCGGACGCGGGTGAAGTAGAACCGAGTGCACCTGATGTGGTCACCATTCAGTCCAAAAGAGCCAAACCTCGTCCCGCCGAGTTCCAGGCAACTGACGGAGTGTTTGCCGGTGAGAGCGACCTGGGCACTGATTCTGTGAGGGGTAGCGCATGACCAAGATTCTGGTGGTGGAAGACGAGAAGTCTTTGAGCGAACCTTTGGCTTATTTGCTTCGTCGGGAAGGCTATGAGGTCTCCGTCGTCGATAACGGGCTTGCAGCTCTTGATGTAGTTGACCAGTCTCCACCAGACCTGATGCTTCTCGACCTCATGTTGCCGGGTCTTGCCGGCACGGAAGTGTGTCGAGAGGTGAGAGTGAGGTCCTCCCTCCCGATCATCATGTTGACCGCCAAAGACTCCGAGGTGGACATCGTGGTGGGGCTTGAGCTCGGAGCAGATGACTATGTGACGAAGCCATACTCCTCCCGGGAGTTATTGGCCCGAATCAAGGCTGTACTTCGTCGCCGATCCAGCGATCCTGACCCGGGCGATGGCGTGCTCGACTATCACGGGATTGTGTTGGACTCCGATCGTCACCAGCTTCATGTTCGAGGAGTTCCCACCTCACTTCCTCTCAAAGAATTCGAACTCCTCGAACTTCTGATGGTCAACGCAGGACGAGTTCTCACTCGTGGCCAGATTATCGATCGTGTCTGGGGCTCGGACTATTTCGGAGACACCAAGACGCTCGACGTCCACATCAAGAGACTCCGCTCCAAAATCGAGGAGCATCCCTCGGAACCGACAATTATCGTGACGGTCCGAGGGCTTGGTTATCGATTTGAGGCGTAGGGCACCTTAGGGAACGAGCAGTTCGTATTCCGGAAGGCTTCCATCGAGTACGGGAACCATGACAAGTTCACCGGGAAAATTGGCGTACTGGAAATAAACGGGTACCAAACCGCCTGCGTGAATTTCGTTTCCGGAGAGAATGATTCCCGCTGAAGGATCATCACCGACCCTGGTCAAGGCAGGTGCCGCTGCAATCTCGAGCGATGCATTGGTGCGGGTTGAACCCTCGGTGTGTTGGATTGTCAGTTGGACGTCCTCACCACCTGAATTGACCACTGTCATGACCAGGTTGGCATCCCCCTCATCATTTGTGATGAGCATGATGTTGCGAAGTGCAAGCTCGCCTACCTCCGTCCCGACACCATCGGAGGGGTCGTATTCCTTCATCGTCGCGATCTCAGCGGTAAGGGTGCACCCGGAGGCTCCGACAGCAACTGAAAAAGCGAGGGCAAGGGGCGCAAGAAGTCTGCGTCGCACGGAACTTTCCTCCAGTGGGTGGTGATGGTGGGCCTTCAGAGCCACGGCGCGTGAACCATTCTTTAGCCTACCGGATTGGGTCTGCGCCTCTGGCAACGGTGTAGGGAGAGGACAGACCCCCTCGGAACCTGTGAATCTCCTGTGCTAAAATAGGGCGTTTGGGAAAGGAACGCGCACATGCTGTTTGAAGTTGGCGAAACGGTGGTGTACCCACACCACGGTGCGGCTACCATCACCGAGGTCAAGACTCGCACTATCCGTGGCGAGAAGAAGATGTACCTCAAATTGAACGTGAAGCAGGGTGACCTGACTATTGAGGTTCCCGCAGACAATGTTGATTTGGTAGGCGTCAGGGACGTAATCGGCAAAGAGGGCCTCAACAAGGTGTTTGAGGTGCTGCGTGCTCCTTTCACGGAAGAGCCCACCAACTGGTCACGCCGGTACAAGGCAAACCTGGAGAAGCTTGCCTCTGGCGATGTCATCAAGGTCTCTGAAGTGGTCCGTGACTTGTGGCGGCGCGATCAAGACCGAGGTTTGAGCGCTGGCGAGAAGAGAATGCTGGCGAAAGCTCGCCAGATTCTGATTTCTGAGCTCGCTTTGGCAGAGAAGACCGACGAAGAAAAAGCGTCCCACGTCCTCGACGAAGTCCTCGCCTCTTAAGCGAGCTCGATAAAGGCCCCAGCGAGTGACTACTGCAGTCATCATCGTTGCGGCGGGCAGCGGAACCCGTCTAGGTTCAGCTCTTCCCAAAGCCTTTGTTTCCGTCGCAGGCGTGCCGATGTTGCAGAGATCGCTCGACGTTGTGTCCGCGTGGACGCGATGCGACAGCATTGTTCTAGTGGTCCCTCGGGGGTATGAAGCGCCCGCTACAGCGCTCGGGTTGGATTCGAGGGTTCGAGTGGCACTCGGTGGCGACACCAGAGGCGATAGTGTCCAGGCGGGTTTGGCCGCCCTTCCTGAAGGAACTAGCCACGTGCTCATCCACGATGCGGCACGCGCTCTGATGCCCCTGGAAGTGTTTGACCGCGTCCTTGATTCTTTGGAATCTGGCGCAAGCGGAGTTATCCCTCAGATTCCCGTGGTGGACACCCTCGTGAAGGTCGATACGTCGACCCGCGTGACCGAGGATTCCGTCCATAGGGAAGAGTTGGGGGTGGTTCAAACACCACAAGGTTTCCGTGTGGACGAGTTGCTCAAGGCATACGCGGGAGTATCGACTGAGTACACCGACGATGCTGCCGTTCTTCGGCAGGCTGGCCACACCGTGGTGGAGGTGGCAGGACACACTTCTGGCTTCAAAATCACCTATCCGGAAGATCTGGAGCGGGCTGAGGCGCTTCTCGGGTCTGCTCAGGCACCCCTTGTGGGTATGGCGATGGATGTGCACCAGTTTGATGCCTCTCAACCCCTGAAGTTGGCGGGGTTGCTGTGGCCTGGTGAGCCTGGGCTTTCTGGGCACAGTGACGGTGATGCCGTCATTCACGCGATAGTGGACGCCATGTTGCAGGCGGCTCGGCTAGGAGACCTCGGCACTCATTTTGGCGTTGATCGCGATGAATTTGAGGGTGCGGATAGCGCTGTTTTTCTCACGCACACTCTCGCGCTGTTGGCTCAGAGTGGCTTGTCGGTGAGTTCCGTGGGCGTCCAAGTGGTTGCCGCCACGCCCAAGATTGGCCCGAGGAGACTGGAGGCGGAGGAGAAGTTGTCCACTTTGGTCGGGGCTCCGGTGAGCCTGTCGGCGACCACAACCGATGGTCTCGGGTTCACAGGCCGTGGCGAGGGCGTCCTCGCCCTTGCGACAGCTGTCCTCAAGCGGTCCTGAAGGCTCTCCACGGGCCTCCCTAGCTCACTCCCTCTTCATCGCTAGCATGAAGCGGTGTCCATCACTGTGTTTGACTCCAAACTCCACCGGTTGGTGGAGTTTGTTCCCCTGCAAGAAGGACATGTGTCCCTCTACGTGTGTGGACC
>JBJOIK010000048.1:0-5586 GCA_046047135.1 Actinomycetota bacterium | reverse complement strand
AGAGAGAACTACAGAAGACTTCGAGTTGCGGTCCTCGGTGGTGGGACGGTGGGAGCTCAGGTGGCTCATCGCCTGCTCGAGAATGCCGAGGAGTTGGGTTCGCGCTCAGGAGCTGGGCTCGAGCTGATAGGTGTAGCCGTCAGGGATAAGGGCGCGAAGAGAGCTGCGCCCATCCCCGCTTCCCTGCTGACCACCGATGCTCACTCCCTGATAGTGGGAGCTGACATTGTTGTGGAACTGATGGGCGGCCTGGAACCTGCTCGCACACTCATCCTTGAGGCACTGTCCTCTGGTGCCGATGTCATTACGGCCAACAAAGCGTTACTGGCTGAACACGGTCCCGAGCTTTTTGATGCCGCCGCAAAGGTGGGAGCCCAGCTGTACTACGAAGCGGCGGTGGCTGCGGCGATACCCATTATTAGGCCCCTTCGGGATTCACTTGCTGGTGATCACGTGACGAAAATAATGGGCATCGTCAACGGAACGACCAACTACATCCTCGATGAAATGGACTCGAAGGGCCTTGGCTTTGATGAGGCGCTTGCCGCAGCTACCGAGCTTGGCTATGCAGAGGCAGACCCCACCGCAGACATCGAAGGCTTTGACGCAGCCCAAAAAGCGTCCATTTTGTCATCCCTCGCTTTTCACACTGCTGTTCCGCTATCGGATGTGTATCGCGAGGGAATAAGCAACGTGACCGCTGCACAGATTGAGGCCGCGAAGCGCTCTGGCCATGTCATCAAGTTGCTTGCCATTTGTGAACGGAAAAAAGATCCCACGACTGGAAAAGAGGGTGTCAGTACACGGGTTCACCCGACACTGATTCCTCGTTCCCATCCCCTCGCGGCGGCCAGGGGCGCCAATAATGCTGTCTATGTCGAGGCCGAAGCGGCCGGCCCCTTAATGTTTTATGGGGCTGGTGCTGGTGGACCCGAAACCGCATCAGCGGTCCTCGGCGATATTGTCTCCGCCGCAAGGCGCCACGTCGTGGGTGGTCCAGGAGTAGGAGAAAGCACACACGCTGACTTACCCGGCATTCCACTGGCCAAAGTCGAGAGCCGACTTCAAATCACCTTGATTGTGAAAGATCAGCCTGGCGTTCTTGCCGCAATCGCGGGAGTGTTCAGTGACCATGCGGTTTCCGTCGAAACGCTGCACCAGAGCGTCTCTGACCATCAAGAGGCAGGGGACCAGACCGCTACGCTAGTAATCCAGACACACCTCGCACCCGAAGAAGGCACTGGGGCCACCATTACTGCTCTCCAAAAGAACCCTGTGGTGTTGAGCGTCTCCAGTGTGTTGCGAGTAGAGGGATAGTTCGTATGGCGCGCGCGTTTAGTTTGTTTGGCTCTAACCGACCTGTGGGTCCCCGGCATGCTCGAGGCTCCCGGCAGTGGCGGGGTGTCATTCATGAATTTGCCGACCGTCTTGATGTCAGCAGGGAGACCCCGGTAGTAACGCTGGGCGAAGGGGGAACCCCGCTCATCGAGGCACACCGCCTCTCCGACATGACCGGTCTTCGTGTTTTCGTGAAGTTCGAAGGAATGAACCCCACGGGATCATTCAAAGACCGCGGGATGACCATGGCGGTCACAAAGGCTAAAGAGCATGGCGCCAAGGCTGTGATTTGTGCCTCCACCGGAAACACGTCAGCATCTGCGGCCGCATACGCAGCCTACGGAGGACTGACCGCCGCCGTTCTTGTTCCCGACGGCAAGATTTCGATGGGAAAGCTCAGCCAAGCTGTCATTCACAATGCTCATGTACTTCAAGTAGCGGGTAATTTCGATGACTGCCTCGATCTCGCCAGAGACTTGGCTGATAACTATCCGGTTCACCTCGTGAACTCAGTGAATAACGACCGTATCGAAGGCCAAAAGACTGCGGCTTTCGAAGTTATCGACGTGCTTAATAGAGCTCCTGACTATCACTTCCTCCCCGTGGGTAACGCGGGGAACTACACCGCCTATCACCGCGGATACAAGGAGGAAGCAACCAGAGGTCGGACCTCACAGGTTCCTCGGATGTTTGGTTTCCAGGCTGCCGGTTCAGCTCCTCTGGTGCTGGGGGAGAGAGTGACTAAGCCCGACACTATTGCGACCGCCATTCGCATCGGCAATCCCGCCTCATGGGATCTTGCTCTTGCTGCGAGGGAGGATAGCAACGGATACTTCGGGGCCATTGATGATGCGACCATCCTTGCTGCTCACAAGATTTTGGCTAAAGAGGTAGGAATCTTCGTTGAACCGTCGTCTGCGATAAGTGTTGCCGGGTTGCTAGAGCGAGCCGAAGCTGGTGTCCTGGAGAAAGGTGCCACCGTAGTTCTGACCGTGACAGGTCATGGTCTGAAAGATCCTCAGTGGGCTTTGAAGAATCTTGATGGTTCGGATGCCGAGCCGACCAAGGTGCCCGTAGACGCGGCACATGTTGCTGAAGCTCTTGGACTGAAAGGTTCGTCATGACACCCACACCACCGATTGGGCGAAGCGTTGTGGTTGAGGTCCCCGCGACCACGGCGAATTTGGGTCCCGGCTTTGACACCTTGGGCATGGCCCTCACAATCCATGATCGTCTTGTTGCCACTGTGGTCGACAAGCCCGGTATCCACGTTGATGTCAACGGTGTGGGGGCGGGCGAAGTGGCCACCGACGAGACCAACCTCATTGCCCGTTCTATGGCCCATGCTTTTGCATCCAAAAAAATCCCCATGCCGGGACTTCATTTGGTTGCCACCAATGTCATACCCCACGGTCGCGGCTTGGGTTCCTCCGGGGCCGCCATAGTCTCTGGGGTGATGGCGGCGAAAGGCTTGCTCGAAGGCATCGCAGATTTTTCTGCATCCGAGCTGTTGGCATTAGCTACCGACATGGAGGGTCATCCCGACAACATCGCCCCCTCGCTTTTTGGTGGGCTCACAATCGCGTGGATGACGGACTCCGGCCCGAAACACAAGAAATTGAGCGTCCACAGGGGAGTTTCCTTATTGGTCGCTGTTCCGGAGGATGCCAGCATGTCGACGCAACTGGCGAGAAGCCTGCAGCCAGAAACGGTTCCGCACAAGGACGCAATCTTTAATCTTTCGCGCTCAGCACTTCTCATTGCTGCTCTCATTCAGAGCCCTGAGCTGTTGTTTGAAGCGACGGAAGATCGGTTGCATCAGAACTATCGGGCGAGCGCCATGAAAGACACGGACGCTCTCCTGCAGAAACTTCGATCCAAGGGATATGCGGCGGTGGTGTCGGGTGCTGGCCCCTCAGTCCTGGTCTTGTGTCCTGATCCGGGCCAAAGGCTCGATATTGCAGAGATTGTGGAAAGTCACAAGGGAGGCAAGTGGACAAGCCATATGCTGACCGTCGATGAGCGAGGTGCTACAGTAGACGAAGTTCCGGCGCTCGCCGACTGACCCCAGTTAGCGCTCCGGATCACCTCATCACAACAACGCCTCCAGTTCGCACTGGCGTGAGGGTCCATCGTGACAGTGGAGCCACAGCTCTAGAGGCCTCGGCGTAGCGCGGGTGTAGGTAAATCTGAGACCGCATCTGCGGCATGTACAAGGAGAAAAAGATGGATTTGGAAAACCAAGAATCTACCGCGGAGAGTGCAGACGCTTCATCTTCTGCGCCACGCAAAAGGGCACCACGGCGAGTGGTGTCGACCGAGCTGAAGGATGTCACAATTCCCGCTGGGGAGCCATCGACCCCCCAGAAATCAGCTGAAGCGTCCGGTTCAGCCGATGGGGAACAGGGTGCCAGTGAACGCCCGCGTCGACGTCGACCCGCGGGGGAGAGCGCAGAGGCTTCTTCCAGCGACAATGACGCCACGGAATCATCTGACGATTTAGACGAACTGAGCGAAGGAAATGGCTACGGCAGAGGCCGTGGCAGAGGACGTGGCAGAGGACGCGACCGTCGTCGCAGCGGCTTCACCGACGACGGCGAACCAGAAATCTCTGATGACGACGTTCTGATTCCCATCGGCGGAATCCTGGATGTGCTCGACAACTACGCATTTGTTCGGACTCAGGGCTATCTGCCTGGACCCACCGATGTGTACGTTTCCCTCGGCCAGGTCAAGAAGTACAACTTGAGAAAAGGCGACGCTGTAATTGGCGCAATTCGCCAGCCACGTGAGGGAGATAACCAGGGTCGCCAGAAATACAACGCTCTGGTCAGTGTTGACTCCATCAATGGCCAAAGCGTTGAAGAGGCTGCTCATCGTGTCGAGTTCCAGAATTTGACTGCCGTGTATCCGACCGATCGAGTTCGTTTGGAAACAGCTAAGGATGAACTGGGTGGCCGGATGACGGATGTCTTTGCTCCTATGGGCAAAGGTCAGCGCGGAGTCATTGTCGGACCCGCGGGGTCAGGGAAATCCCACCTCCTCGCGTCCATGGCTCAAGCGGTTGCCCACAACGCACCAGACGCCCACCTGATGGTTGTGCTCGTTGATGAGCAACCTGAGGCAATCACCGAGATGCAACGGGGAGCCAAGGGAGAGGTCATCACCTCCACCTTTGATAGATCCTCGGACGACCACACCACGATCGCTGAACTCGCGATTGAGCGCGCCAAGAGATTGGTTGAGTTGGGCCACGACGTCGTCGTGTTCATCGACTCTGTGACCAGGCTTGCCCGTGCCTACCAGCAGAGCATTAGTGGGGGCGGTCGCGGAGGTTCTGATTCTGCGTGGGTGTACCCCACGAAGAAGCTTTTTGGTGCCGCCAGAAATATTGAGGCAGGTGGATCCTTGACTGTCATCGGAACGCTCGTGACCAATACTGGACTCAGCCTCGACGACGTTGTGGCCCATGAGATTGCGGGTACCGCCACGATGGAACTCCGTCTCAGTCATGAGGCAGCCGCATCACGTCTCTTCCCAGCGCTCGATATCCGCAATTCGGGAACGAAGAAAGATGAACTTCTCCTCGCTGCTGATGAAGCTCGCGCTATTGCCGAGATTCGCCAGGGCGTCGCTGGCCTGAATGCTGAGGACGGTCTCAAGAAAATTCTCGAGGGTATGAAGTCCTCAGCCTCCAATGTGGAGTTCCTGGTCGCTATGCCCAAGAAGTTCTAAGGTTCTCATCCAGGCTTCGTATGTTTGATTCAGTCGATGCGCTCATCGCGGAGTACGCCGAGCTTCAGCAGAAGCTCGGCGATCCCGCGGTTCACGCTGACGCTGGTTTATCGAAAAAGCTGAACCGGCGCTTTGCCGAACTCTCCAAAATCGTGGCAGCCCACGACAAAATGGTCGGACTCACCGATGATCTTGCTGCTGCCAAAGAATTGGCGAGCGAAGACGAATCGTTAGCTGCAGAAGTTCCGTCCTTGGAGTCCTCCTTGGCAGAGGCGACCGAATTGTTGCGCTCACTCCTGATTCCAAGAGATCCCGATGATGGGCGCGACGTCATCATGGAGATTAAGGGTGGAGAAGGTGGCGAAGAGAGTGCTCTCTTCGCCGCGGATTTGCTCCGCATGTATATGCATTACGCCGAGTCACGAGGGTGGAAAACCGAAGTCCTTGACAAGACGGAGAGCGACATGGGGGGTTTCAAGAATGTCCAAGTGGCGATTAAGTCTTCAGCGACTG
>JBJOIK010000047.1:0-5605 GCA_046047135.1 Actinomycetota bacterium | reverse complement strand
ACCGGCACAATCGCCGAGATGAACGCTGTTGCTGGAGACAGGATGCTCATCGGACCGATAGCGAGACTCCCGTAGAGAAGTCCAATCCCGATAGCCCCGGCCACCCCTGAGGTGGCCCCATAGAACCATGCGTCAAAGCTCGATGTCGCGGCCACCAAAGGTGAGACAACGGACAGGCCAATGAGTCCCACAAGCGCAACACCGAGCGTGGTGAGGACGGTGGAGGAGCGCCTGGAGGCGAGGCCTCCATAGAAATCTGCACCGCCATAGGCGAGGGCCCCGATGAGACCCAGAAGTACGGTTAGCACACGTGAGCTTTCATCGCCGTAACAGTATTACTTTCTGACCGACAGTTTTGCCATTCGGGGAATACGCTGGGTCACATTCGTGTTTGGCCCACTAGGAGGACCCATCCCATGTCTCTGGTTTACGGAAACATCACCGAAGCTTTTGGTAACACGCCATTGGTTCGTTTGAATCGCGTCACCGAGGGAGCTGGTGCCACCGTGTTGGCCAAGCTCGAGTTCTATAACCCGTCGTCGTCGGTGAAGGACCGTCTCGCGATTGCCGTTGTGGATGCCGCAGAGGCCTCAGGTGAACTTCAACCGGGCGGCACCATCGTTGAGGCCACCAGTGGCAACACCGGTATTGCTCTGGCCATGGTGGCGGCGGCCCGGGGATACAAGGCGATCCTCATCATGCCGGACACGATGAGTACTGAGCGTCGCATGTTGTTGCGCGCTTATGGTGCGACCCTGATTCTGACCCCAGGCTCGGAGGGTATGACGGGGGCTGTCAATAAGGCGAATGAGGTGGCGGCAGAAATTCCCGGCGCTGTCCTGGCTCGTCAGTTTGAGAATCCAGCAAACCCGGAGATTCACCGCAGGACTACCGCGGAGGAAATTTGGCGCGATACCGATGGTGCGGTGGATGTGTTTGTCGCAGGGGTGGGAACCGGTGGAACACTGACGGGAACCGGTCAGGTGTTGAAATCTAAGAAGCCTGGCCTCACCGTCGTGGGTGTGGAACCTCTGGAGTCTCCTTTGCTTAATGGCGGCGAGGCTGGTCCCCACAAAATTCAGGGAATCGGTGCCAATTTTGTTCCTGCAATCCTGGACCGTGAAGTGTATGACGAGGTCATCGACGTGACAAGCCAGCAGGCAGTTGAGATGGCTCGACGACTGGGAGCGGAGGAAGGAATCCTGGGTGGTATTTCTTCTGGCGCGACAGCGCACGCGGCAGTGCAGTTAGCTCATCGCAAGGAGCTAGCTGGGTCGACAATTGTGGTTATTCTGGCAAGCTTTGGTGAGCGTTATCTCTCCACTGTTTTGTATGAGGGCCTCGATAGCTAACATGACTTCCACTACTCGCTTGGGCGAGGACATCGCCGCGGTGCGAGATCGCGACCCTGCTGCACGATCCTCACTCGAGGTGTTCCTCACCTCACCCGGGCTTCACGCTCTGTGGTGGCACCGACTTGCCTCCTGGTTATGGCGCCAGGAATGGTTCCTCATCGCCAGGGTGGTGTCTAATGTTGCAAGGACGTTCACCGGTGTTGAAATTCATCCCGGTGCGAAGATTGGTCGCCGGGTTGTAATTGATCACGGCATGGGGGTTGTTATCGGTGAGACCGCCATCATTGGCGATGATTGCTTGATGTATCACGGCGTCACGTTGGGCGGAAAGGTTGCGCAAGAGCGGGAAAACTCCTCAGGAAGGCGCCATCCCGTGATCGGGAACCGAGTGACAATCGGTGCGGGAGCATCAGTTCTTGGCCCAGTGACAGTCGGTGATGATGCCGTCGTCGGAGCATCGTCTGTGGTGGTCACCGATGTTCCAGCGAAAGCACTTGCGGTAGGAATTCCCGCTAAGGTCAAAAGGCGCACGAAGCGCTCCTAAACAATGTTGAAACAGGTGAGCCGCCTCACCCTGGGCCCTTTAGCCCGGGGATTGTTTCGTGCCAAAATCATCGGGCGATCTAATGTGCCGAGGTCGGGCCCTGTGATCCTGGCGAGCAATCACCTGTCCTTCATTGACAGCGTGGTGATTACGCTGTTCGCGCCGAGGCCTGTCTCGTTCTTGGCGAAGGACAGCTATTTCACCGGCAAAGGCCTGAAAGGGTTCTTCTCCCGCACCTTTTTCCGCGCAATCGGGGCAATCCCCGTCACAAGAGGAGTGGGGCAGGCGGCTCAGGACGCACTCGATTCGGGTCTCAAACTTCTTCAGGAAGGTGAGGCGTTCGCTATCTACCCTGAGGGCACGAGGTCCAGAGACGGGAGGCTGTACCGGGGAAAAACCGGTGTCGCGTGGTTGGCCCTGAATGCGGCAGTGCCCGTGGTCCCAGTTGCTCTTAAGGGAACCGACAAGGTTCAGCCGATTGGAAGCAAGGGCATCAGACCAGCGAAAGTAACCATCCAGTTCGGCGAGCCGATTGATCTCTCGAGACACGGTAAAGCAGATTCGGGTCGGGCACGGAGGCACGCAACCGATGAGGTGATGGACGCGATCGCCGAGATGTCCGGCCAGGTGAGAGCCGATGGTTATAACGAGCCTCCCGCGACTACGTTCCGGGAGAAGGTCCGGAGGACGTTCCGCTCGAGGAGCGAGCTCTAAGACTTCGCGGCTGCCTCTTCTACCTGCTTACGAACCTCAACCATGTCCAGGCCCTTGACCGCAGTAATGACTTCTTCGAGCGCTGGCGCGGGGAGCGCGCCTGGTCGGGAGAACACAAGAATTCCGTCACGAAAGGCCATCAGGGTGGGAATAGAGCGAATGTTAGCCGCCTGTGACAGGGCGGGCTGAGCTTCGGTATCGACTTTTCCGAACGTGACGTCGGTGTGTTGGTTGCTGGCTGCCTCAAATACGGGAGCAAATGCAACACACGGCCCACACCATGCCGCCCAGAAATCGACCAGCGTTATCCCGTCAGCTGTAACGGTCGTTTCGAAGTCTTCGTAGGTCAAATCAATTGTCGCCATGAGGGTCCCTTTCCTTTGAATCCCACAATACCCCATGGGGTATATGCTCCGCACTCCGTTCGCGCTGAGCTGAGAGGCGCCGGCGGCGTAGTAGCTGATACACAAAAAATCGTGACAGCCGACGGTTTCTATAGTGTGAGGGTCCAATGGGGACTGGTTTTTCAGGCAAGAATCCGTACCCTGGAAGTGGATTTGAGGTGAACGAGGAGGGGCAGATCATGGCGGTCACCACGGAGACCACTGCCACACAGACTTATCCTTCGAGTGAGGATCTCGTCGTTGACGAAGCTCTACTCGGAGAATATCTTCTCGGTCGATGGGCTGAGACTAGGCGCAAAGCCAGGGCGCTCTGTGAGGACCCTCGCATGTGGAAGATCGAAGGGCAACCTATTGATCAGCACCGCGCCAGGGTCTTTGAGCAGCTAGGCCTCCTAGTTGAGGGCGGCGGCGTCCTGCTCAGTTTTCCGGAGAGCGTGGGGGGCAAAGCTGACCCCGGCGGCAACATCGCCAACTTTGAACAGCTCGTTCTCGCCGACCCGTCCCTGCAAATCAAATCTGGCGTTCAGTGGGGTCTCTTTGGTGCCGCAGTGATGCACTTGGGTACTGAAAAGCATCACCTGAAGTGGCTCCCCGGAATTATGTCGCTGGAAACCCCCGGATGCTTCGCGATGACCGAGACGGGGCACGGTTCAGATGTCGCGTCGATTGATACCACAGCAACTTTTGACGAGTCCACGGGAGATTTCATTCTTCACACCCCGCACCGCGGCGCGTGGAAGGACTACATCGGAAATGCTGCCATTGATGGCAAGGCAGCTGTTGTCTTTGCCCAGTTGATTGTGAAGGGTGAGAACCACGGGGTTCATGCACTGTATGTGCCGCTTCGCGATGAGAAAGGTTTCCTTCCCGGTGTGGGTGGCGAAGATGACGGCCCGAAGGGTGGCTTGAATGGAATTGACAATGGTCGACTCCACTTCACGCAGGTTCGCGTGCCCAGGGAGAACCTTCTCGATCGATACGGTTCCGTCGACGAAGACGGCAATTACCACTCTCCTATTGAGAGTCGTGGGCGCCGCTTCTTCACCATTCTGGGGACACTTGTCCAGGGAAGGGTTTCTCTCGTAGGAGCCTCCGTGGTGGCGTCACAGTTGGCCATGGCAATCGCCGTGAAATATGGAGTGGTCAGGCGTCAATTCCCGGTTCCTGGCACCTCGCAGGAACAAGTCTTGATGGACTACCAGGAGCACCAACGACGTCTGCTTCCCCGCCTCGCGAACGCCTATGCGATGACCTTTGCCCAAGACGAGTTACTGGCTTTGTTCCACGATGTTTTTAGTGGCGACAAAGACACGGAAGAAGAACGCCAAGACCTCGAAACGCTCGCCGCAGCGCTGAAACCATATGCAACGTGGTCAGCACTCGACATTATTCAGGCCAGTCGCGAGGCCTGCGGCGGTCAGGGTTTTCTCGCAGAGAATCGTCTGGCAACGTTGCGCTCCGATATGGACGTGTACGCAACCTTTGAAGGAGACCACACCGTCCTGCTTCAATTGGTCGCGAAGCGGCTGCTTGGCGACTATGCCAAGCAGTTCAAGGGTGCAGATCTTGGCACCATGGCTGGCTACTTGGCTGACCAGGTTGGCGATGCTGCCTACAACCGCTCCGGTCTCCGTCGGCTAGCACAGAACGTTGCTGATTTTGGCTCTACTGCCCGCTCTATCGGTTATGTGAGAAGCACGAGTTCCCAGCGTCAACTCTTGACCGATCGCGTCCATTCCATGGTTGCCGAAGTGGCTGACCACCTCAAACCTGCGAGCAAGATGAGCCCTGAGGATTCCGCTGCACTCATGAACAAACACCAGAGTGCGCTGATTGATGCCGCCTGGGCACACGCCGAGCTCGTCGTGTGGGAGGCCTTCACTCAAGCGGTGGACCGTATGGACGAGGGCTCCACCAAGCAGGTTATGCGATGGTTGAGAGACCTCCACGGCTTCACCTTGATTGAAAAGCATCGCGATTGGTATCTCATGAAGGGTCGTCTCAGCGCTCACCGGGCTGAGGCCATCACCGACTACATCAACCACCGCCTCTTGCCCCGTCTTCGTCCGCACGCCCTGGCGTTGGTGGACAGTTTCGGACTAGCGGAGGGCCACATTCGTGCTCCCATCGCTCTGGGTGAGGAGCACGAGCGCCAAGAGCAGGCAAGGGTTTACGAACAGGGTTTAGCCTGAGCGCATGAAACCATCCGTGGGCTGGGCTTTAGTGGGCGCACAATTCGGTCTACTGGCAGCCTTAGTGGTCATTCCTCCCGGTGACCTGTGGGAGAAGGGGGCGCTGTCCTTCTCGGTGGCGGGGGTTCTTGTGGGGGTCGGTGTTGCTCTGGTGCTGTTTGCTGGCCTTCGGCTCGGTCCCAGCCTTACTCCTTTGCCGATTCCGAAAGAGGATGGGGAATTGGCCACAGGTGGTCTCTACCGCTACGTTCGCCATCCCATCTATTCGGGTGTTCTGCTGGCGGCTCTGGGACTTGTGGCGTTCGGGGCTTCACTCACACATTTTCTTGACTGGTTTCTGCTCTTCGTCGTGCTGAGTATCAAAGCGTCGGGAGAAGAGAAGATGTTGGCGCAGAA
>JBJOIK010000046.1:0-5606 GCA_046047135.1 Actinomycetota bacterium | reverse complement strand
GCGGGAAGCAATCGGTGGCAAACCGGCGGGCACCCTCATCCGCGGGCCCACGCCCACATCGACCAGCGGGTGGGCCTCGTCGATGTGGCGACCCCCGCACTCGATCAGGGACCGAGCAATATCGACAGACTCCTCGATGCCTATCCGCAAACCCTCGGCGAGATAACTGCCACCCCCGGTGTCGACATAAACTCGGCCATCGGCCAGCACAAAGACGTCGGTGACCCGGGGATCATCCACGACGGTGGCGAGAGGACCGAGCGCCACCCGGAGTTCTGGTGAGAGCCCGTGGGGCACGATCGAGGGAACCAACCACGGAACAGCGCTCACGCTCCGTAGGGTCCCAGATTACGCGGACCCGTGGAGCTATAAAGCGAGATGTTGTGGATAACGAGGTGGGCAGGGGGTGAAGCCCTGTTCTACAATGGCTCGGTCGGTGTTCGCCTCGCGCCTCCAGGCAGCGCGACCCGTTAGTACAAAGGATGATGATGTCCGAATCCCAACAAATTGACAGTTTGCTCCACGAGGAGCGACGCTTTCCGCCGAGTCCTGAGTTTGTGAAAAACGCTGTTGCTGGGCCGGAACTCTATGAGGCAGCCAAGGCCGATCGTCTGGGTTTTTGGGCAGACCAATCCCGGGAACTGCTGCACTGGCACAAACCCTTCACCGAGGTGCTGGACTGGTCGAACCCACCCTTTGCGAAATGGTTTGCCGATGGCGCCCTGAACGTCTCTTACAACTGTCTCGACCGCCACGTCGCCGAGGGTCGAGGGGATCGCGTCGCGCTGCACTTTGAGGGTGAGCCGGGAGACACCAGAACTGTCACCTATCAGGAGTTAACGTCGGAGGTGAAGCGAGCAGCTAACCTACTGGCGAGCTTGGGGGTGAAGCAGGGAGACCGTGTCGTCATATATATGCCCCTGATTCCTGAGGCCGTCGTCGCTATGCTCGCCGTCGCCCGACTGGGCGCAATACATTCCGTCGTCTTCGGCGGCTTCAGTGCGGAGAGTCTGAGAGCTCGCATTGATGATGCCCAAGCCACCATGGTTATAACTGCCGACGGTGGGCACCGAAAAGGCAGCGTTTTCCCACTGAAGAACGCTGTTGATCAAGCGCTGGCCGACGGCGAGACCTCGGTGTCGACGGTTCTCGTAGTGAAGCGCGGTGGAAACGAGGTCGAGTGGGTAGCGGGTCGAGACCTGTGGTGGCACGACGAAATTGCGCCCATGTCAGACCAACACAACGCTGAGGCATTCCCTGCGGAAAACCCGCTCTTCATCTTGTACACCTCGGGCACCACGGGAAAGCCGAAAGGCATTCTGCACACGTCGGGTGGATATCTCACCCAGGCGACTTTCACTCATAAGAATGTCTTCGACATTCACCCTGAGACCGATGTGTACTGGTGCACCGCAGACATCGGGTGGATCACGGGGCACAGCTATGTCGTCTACGGACCGTTATCCAATGGGGCAACCCAGGTGATCTATGAGGGAACTCCGGACACACCCCACCCCGGCCGGTGGTGGGAAATTATCGAAAAGTATGGAGTCACCGTTTTCTATACGGCTCCCACCGCGATTCGCACATTCATGAAGCTCGGTCGAGAAATCCCCCAAAAGTTCAACCTCTCATCTCTGCGAGTGCTCGGCAGTGTGGGAGAACCCATCAACCCCGAGGCCTGGATGTGGTACCGGGAAGTCATTGGAAGCAATGTCACCCCCATCGTGGACACCTGGTGGCAAACCGAAACCGGCGCCATCATGATTAGCGCGCTTCCCGGCGTCACGTCCACGAAACCGGGCAGTGCCCAGGTTCCCCTACCCGGTATTTCGATCGATGTACTCACCGAAGATGGACAGCATGTCTCGCCAGGTTCAGGTGGACTTCTGGTCATCACGGAGCCCTGGCCTTCCATGCTGCGAGGCATTTGGGGCGATGACGCCCGGTACAAGGAGACCTACTGGTCACTCTTTGGCGACCGATACTTCGCCGGAGACGGCGCACTCCTGGACAAGGACAATGACGTGTGGTTGCTGGGTCGAGTCGACGACGTCATGAACGTCTCCGGCCACCGACTGTCCACCATGGAAATAGAGTCAGCCCTCGTCGCAAACCCCATGGTTGCGGAAGCTGCCGTCGTGGGGGCCAGCGACGAAACCACCGGTCAAGCCGTGGTGGCTTTCGTGATTTTGAAGTCCCGGTTTGCGGGAGCGACCAGTGACGAAGACGTTACCCGTGAACTTCGGGACTGGGTTGCTCAGCAGATTGGTGCCATCGCCAAACCCCGCACCATCTTCGTGGTCGCAGAGCTTCCCAAGACCCGTTCGGGAAAAATCATGAGGCGATTGTTGCGCGATATCGCGGAGGGTCGAGAAATCGGTGACACCACCACCCTCACCGACACCTCGGTGATTCGCACAATCAGCGACACGCTTCGTTAGCGCGCAATCTCCAAAATCAAATCCACCTCGACCGGGGAATCCAGCGGCAACACGGCGACTCCGACCGCGGCTCTCGCGTGCTGTCCTTTGTCTCCAAAGATTTCTGCAAGAACTTCGGAAGCTCCGTTGAGCACTTGCGGCTGACCGATGAAGTCAGGAGCTGAGGCCACAAAACCGTTGACCTTCACCACTCGCTGCACAACATCAAGAGAACCCAGCACGCTGTGGGCAGCGGCTAATGCGTTCAGTGCACAAATCCGGGCGAGGTCGGCGGCTTGCGCCGCAGTGACTTCTGCTCCCACTTTTCCTGTGGCGACCAGCGCCCCGTCGACAAAAGGAAGCTGGCCGGCTGTGAAGACCAAGTTGCCAGACGTCATCGCAGGAACGTAGGCGGCGACAGGCTTCGCCACTGCGGGAAGGGTAATTCCTAGTTCGGCAAGACGTGCATCGATGTGACCCATTTAGCTCTCCTCAAGGGGGCGTTTGAAATATGCGACAAGTCCGCCCTCAGGGCCTGTCACGATCTGGACTAGCTCCCACCCTTGCTCACCCCAGTTGTTCAAGATGGCGGTGGTGTTATGGATGATGAGCGGGGTGGTGATGTACTCCCACTTCGTCATGTCTGACCTCGTTTCACGAATTTCTTAGGCTTGCACCTTGTACTCTGGAGCTTGTGTCTGAGAATAAAGGACGCGCTTCTGGCGTCATGCAGGCCATTGCCGGTATCACGGGATTTGGCGCCCTCGCGGGAGTCATGGTGACCGCAATGCTCTCACCAGCGCTCGCTGTTGCGAGTGTGGGGGCCAACAGCGCCATCGGTGTCTTTGATGCCCTGCCTGAGTTTATTGAGCTTGGCCAACAAGCACAAAAGAACACGTTGTATGCGCAGAACACTGCGGACCCCGCGGATGGCTACACGGCTATCGCCGAGGTGTATTGGCAGGACCGCGAAGAGGTCGCGCTAGAGGACATGTCGCCCTACCTCATCGCCGCCGCGGTTGCTGGGGAGGATAGGCGCTTCTACGAGCACACCGGAGTTGATGTGAACTCCGTCATCCGAGCAGCGCTCGGAAACGTGTTCTCCGGTGATATCCAAAGTGGTGCGTCCACGCTCACCATGCAGCTTGTCAAGAACACCTATATCCAGCGCTCTCAGTACCTCAGCACACCTGAAGAACAAGACGCCGCATATGCGGAGGCGACCGCCACGAGCTTCGATCGGAAACTCAACGAGATGAAACTCGCTATCGGTCTCGAGAAGCGCTACACCAAGGACGAAATCCTCGAGGCTTACTTGAACATCACTGGCTTCGGAGGAAACACCTACGGTGTTCAGTCCGCCGCCCAAAAATATTTTGGCAAAACGGCCAAGAGCCTGAGCCCCGCGGAGGCCGCCAGTTTGATGGCGATCGTGCAATACCCGACTACCCGGAATCTCGAAAACCCTCAAAACTATGCCGCCAACCAAGCACGGCGCGACGTCATCCTGGCCGCCATGTATTCGGAGGGCTACATCACCGAAACCCAATACAACCAGGCCATTGCTAAACCTGTGACGGCGAGCTTTGTCAACATTTCTCCGCCCAAGGCAGGGTGTCTCGCGGGAAATGTGTATGCCCGATTCTTCTGCGACTACGTGATCAAGAACGTCGAGAATTTCGAAAGCCTCGGTGCAACACCGGAAGAACGTAACGAGCGCTGGCGCAAGGGTGGACTCAACGTGTACACCACTCTGAACTTGGCCCTGCAAACAACAGCGCAAGACCGAGTGTGGGAATTGGTTCCTAATGATGAAGAACGCTTCGAGTTGGGCAGTGCCACCACCAGTGTCGAGGTGGGAACTGGACGGGTCCTCACCATGGCCCAAAACAAGATTTTTAATGACTCAGAGGAGGGCGGCGGTATCGAAACAACCGCAGTCAACTTCAATACTGACCGCCCCTATGGCGGCTCGAGTGGTTTCCAAGTCGGCTCGACCTACAAGATTTTTGCCCTCATCGCCTGGCTTCAGAGAGGTTACGGTCTTAACGAGGTTGTCGATGCGTCCCGCATGGAGCTGGAACAGGCCAACTTCCTCGACACCTGTGGTGATGGCGGTGGACCCTGGGCTGGTATCTGGGAATTTAGGAACTCCGCTGACCTGATTATTCCGGCGGCCACCGTCTTTGAATCAACCGTGCGGTCGATCAACTCCGCATACGCATCGATGGCAGAACAGCTCGACCAGTGTGAGATTAGAGCTGCAGCCGAATCCCTCCTGGTGCATCGCGCTGACAATGGAATTTTGCAAACCAACCCCTCTGCCGTGTTGGGCACGAACGAGATTGCACCTCTGACCATGGCCACGGCTTTCGGTGGAATTGCGAACCTCGGGGTGGTCTGCGAGCCCATCGTCATCGACCGGTTTGTCACTGAGGATGGCACCACAATTCCTGGACAAGAACCGAGCTGTCGCCAAGCCCTCACCCCCGATGTCGCAGCCGCGGTCGCCGCACCCATGCGGAGTGTGGTTACAGGGGGAACAGGAACGAGATCAAACCCAGGCGGGGATGTCCCTGTCATCGGAAAAACTGGGACCACAGACTCCCAGATTCAAACCTGGATGGTGGGGGCCAGCACCAATGTCGCTACCGCGGTGTGGGTGGGGAACATTCTTGGTGACTACAAACTCAGCAACTACCGAAATGGAACTGTCCTGCGCCACGATATCTGGCGGGTTGTCATGCAGGATGCCAACGAGCAATACGGTGGGGAGTCGTTCCCGTCTGCTCCGACCAGACTCCTCGAAGGAAGCGGCATCACCCTGCCCGACATCACTGGCTTGACCATCGACGAAGCAACAATCCTGCTGGAGAGTCTTGGGCTCAAACTCGAGGTCACGAACGGAAACCTCGCGGGGCGAGTTGGCCTCTATGAGCCGGCTGCCGGAACCTATCTTGCTCGAGGAATGACAGTCCGGGTAGTGGGAGGCGGCGGTGGCGGTGAGAGCTTCGGAAACACGATCATGCCGAACTTGGTCGGCCTCTCCGTTGCGCAAGCCAATGCCACGATGGATTCCCTCGGTATGACCGGAGCGCGCCAATACACCTGTGGTGCTGGCAGCGTCGGATCTGACCCGGGTGTGGGGACCGTATCCAGCCAAAGCATGGGTGCGGGCACCCA
>JBJOIK010000045.1:0-5669 GCA_046047135.1 Actinomycetota bacterium | reverse complement strand
CCCGCGACGATCGCCGTCATTGATGGTGTTCCCACCGTGGGGCTCGTCGACGAAGAATTGGAGCGAATTGCGCTGGAAGACGTGGTTAAGGCAAGTGTTCGAGATCTTGCGGTCCTAGGTGGCAAAGGAATCACCGGTGCCACCACGGTGGCATCGACGGCCTCGATAGCAGCGATGGCAGGAGTGAGAGTCTTTGCCACCGGCGGTCTCGGAGGCGTTCATCGGGGTGCGGCTGAGACTTTTGACGAATCTGCAGACCTTTCCGTTCTCGCCCAAACACCAATCACCGTGGTGTCTGCCGGGGTGAAATCGATTCTTGATATTTCAGCCACTCTGGAGCGCCTGGAAACTTTGAGTGTCCCGGTCCTGGGATTCAAAACCGACACCTTCCCTGCGTTCTGGTTGCGCGATAGCGGTCTCCTGCTCGACTGGAGGGTGGACGATGCTTCTGAGGTGGCGCGCATCATGGCGGCCAGGGATGCGATGGGGTATCGAAGCGGAATTGTGGTGGCCAATCCAGTGCCTCAGAACCAACAGTGGGATCCAGAGACCCACGAGAGAGTTCTCGCTGAGGCGCTGGCGGCCGCCGAGACAGAGGGTATTCGTGGCAAAGAGGTCACCCCGTACCTGCTGTCTCGCATCGTTGAGAAATCAGGAGGGGAAAGCTTGAGGGTTAACCTGGACCTGGTGTCACACAATGTGGCAGTGGCAACTGACATAGCAACAGCGTGGGCGCAACTAGCGTGAGTGGTCCCCGAGTAGTAGTCATAGGGGACGTCATCGACGACATTCTCGTCACCGTGGAGAGCACTCCACGACACGATACCGACACCCCCGCGCGCATTGTGAGAAGTTCGGGTGGATCCGCGGCCAATACAGCGAGTTGGCTTGCCCACCTGGGTCTGCAGGTCGACTTTGTAGGCAGGGTGGGCGAATCTGATCTGGAGAGATTCACTGCTGAGTTCATAAGTCAGGGCGTGACTCCTCACCTCACCTCGCATCTGAGCGCTCCCACTGGGACCATTGTGATCATCGTGGAGGGGGAGAGCCGAAGTATGCTCTCTGATCGTGGTGCCAACGTCGGTCTCGATGTTTCTAGCTTTGATCAATCTCTGCTGGCATCCGCGTCATGGCTCCATCTCACCGGATACAGCTTTTTCCATCACCCCACTCCGACATCTCTCCACGAACTCATCCTTCGCGCTGCGGATCAGGGCACCACAGTGATGGTGGACGCGTCTTCTTCGGGTTTTCTCGAAGACTTTGGCCCCTCCCTTTTTCTTGAATTGACTACCGGAGCTCATGTGTTGCGATGCAGTGAGGACGAAGCGTTGGTATTGGGAGGAACCGATGATCTCGCTTCGTGCGCCGCGGTCCTCGGTGCGAAATATCCACTCGTCGTGGTCACCAGGGGTGATGCTCCTGTTGTGGTGGTCGAACAGGGGCGGTTGTACGAGGTTGGTGTTCCTCTTCCTCAGCGAAGCGTTGATCCGACCGGGGCTGGTGATGCTTTCAATGCGGGCCTGCTGGCAGCCCTTGTGGAGGGTAGCGAAGGCGCAGAAGCCGTTGAACGAGGAATCGCCGTTGCGGCTCAGTGTGTCATGGTGCCTGGCGCGAGGCCTTGAGTTCATCAAACGCCGCGAGTGCTCTATCGCGGCTGGCTTTCAGGTCAACAATCGGTGCGGCGGGGTAATCCGGAGTATCAATTTCTGGAATCCAGCGAGAAATGTATTCCTGCTGGGGGTCAAATTTTTCAGCCTGAAGCATCGGGTTGAACACCCTGAAGTAGGGTGCAGCATCCGCTCCTGACCCAGCGACCCACTGCCAGCTGGCAGGGTTGTTGGCCTCATCGGCATCGACCAGGGTGTCCCAGAACCAAGCTTCTCCGATACGCCAATCCACCAGCATGTTTTTAATCAAGAACGATGCGACGACCATACGAACACGGTTGTGCATATAGCCCGTGTGCCACAGCTCCCGCATACCCGCGTCAACCAGCGGAACACCAGTCCGTCCCTGCTGCCACGCCTTCAGCTCGGTTGGGTTGGGTGCGCCCCATGGAAAATGGTCGAACTCTGGCCTGAAATTCTTCTGGTCGAGCTCCGGGAAGTGGAAAAGGATGTTGTAGGAGAACTCTCGCCACCCGACTTCACTGAGGAATTTGGCCTTGTTTTTCTCAGCTTCTGCGGGGAGTGACCGATCGAGTGCTGCCCACATGATGTGAGGACTGATTTCCCCAAAGCGTAGGTGGGGGCTCAATCTGGAGGTGGTGACAGGTCCAGGCTCATCCCTACGGTGATAGGACGCGAGTGTGGTGTTGATGAATCCTTCGAGTCGGCGATGGGCTCCCGCTTCGCCTGGCTCCCACATGTCCCGGAGTCCTCCCGACCAGTCAGGAGAGGTCGGGAGCAGGTTCCATGAGTCGAGATCGTCGCTCGGGACATCGGGGACTGAGGTGAGCTGAGTGGGCGCAGGAAGGGGTGCCCGAGGTGGTTCACTTGCCAGGCACGCTCGCCAAAACGGCGTGAAAACTTTGAAGGGGTTTCCTTCTCCCGTTCGGATTGTCCATGGCTCAAACAGCAGATTGCCGGCAAAGCTTTCAGCCGTGAGACCCTGTGCCCGGAGTGAGTCTTTCAGTGTGGCGTCGGATTCCCTGGCCAGACCGTATCGGCGGTTCCAGAACACTCCGCTCACTCCGTATTCGTCGGCAAGCTCGGAGATGGTTTCAGGGCCTAAGCCCTGTCTGAGGATGAGCGTGCCGCCGAGACCTTCGATATCGCGGGCAAGCGCCCCCAATGAATGATGGAGCCACCACCTCTGGGCTGCACCCAGCGGCCTGCATCCGGGTGTGACTTCATCTAGCACATACACCAGGAGGAGAGGACCGCCGGCTTGCACAGCGGCATCGAGCGCTGGGTTATCCGCTAACCGAAGATCGTTTCGGAACCAAACGAGTGAGGGCCCTTGTGCCATGTGTGTAGCGTAGGGGTTTCGCCTGAATGAGGCATTCGGGGCAGTGATAAGGGCCGGTTACTGAGGCGAGCAACCGGCCCTATTCCCTTGCACCAAGAGTGTTTTGCAATCACATTTACGAGAGCTGTCACAGCAAACAACTGACGATGTCCCGAATATATAACAGATTGATAACGGTGTCTAGTAGACGGTTTTGGCCCGAGAAATGGGCTAAATCATGTCAGGCGATTGTGCGACTCCGTAATTGATGGTGACGTCAGCATGGCGATCAAATCGATAACCCAGGCCGCGGACCGTGCGAACAATGTCCTCATAGCGACCAAGTTTGGACCGCAGTCGTCGTATGTGGACGTCGATTGTCCGGGAGTTCGGAATATCTTCATCACCCTCGGACCAGAGCGCATCGATGATGAGCTCTCTCTTCACAGTCTGACCCTCACGAAGAACGAGGAACTGTAGAAGAGCGAATTCTTTGTACGTGAGTGAAGCTGTTTCGCCATCGATGAGCACTCGCTTACGGGAGATATCGATGACCACACTTGATTCCGGAGTTGGCGTCGAGGCCTTCAGTTTGCCCAGAGCGATGGGGTCGTGAAGTGCCATGCGAACGATGTCCAGGTGCTTGCCGCCGGCGCCTGGAGGAGCGAGCGCAATGGCCGCGTGTGTTTCGATGCCGGGCACACTGTCGTTCACTGTTTTCTTCAGTTCCGTCACGAGCTGCTGCAGGGTGATACCGGCAGCGAGAGCATCAGCCTCGCTGATTCCTACATAGAGGGCGAACCCTCGTGGTTCACGAGAAGAGGTGTTCATGTCTGTCGATTCGTCAAGGGCAACTGGGCCCGCGGGAAAGGGATGGAGGTGTTAGCCACACATTCGACAGCAACAGAAATCACTCCGGCCGACATTCGCCAGATTCAGGTGTGAGCTCCGCATGGCTTGATTATCGGCGTTTGTGACCCACACCGTCAAGTAGACAGTGCTACCCCACGGTCCCATACAGGCGATCGCCCGCGTCCCCGAGGCCCGGAACGATAAATCCGTGATCGTTGAGCTTCTCATCGAGTGACCCCAACACGATCGTGACGTCGCGCCCGTGGGTCTGCTTCTCAATCATGGCAAGACCTTCGGGTGCTCCTAACAGACACACGGCGGTGACATCTTTCGCGCCCTTGTCGAACACATAGTTGATGGCCTGCAATAGCGACCCACCCGTGGCGAGCATGGGGTCCAGGATGAAACATTGCCTGTCTGAGAGGTCCTCCGGTAAACGCTCCGCATAGACGCTGGGCTGCAGGGTCTTCTCGTCTCTGACCATACCGAGAAAGCCCACCTCGGCGCTGGGCAACAACTGGACCATTCCCTCGAGCATCCCAAGCCCAGCGCGAAGAATAGGAATTACGACGGGGCGAGGGCGAGCAAGTTTAAGACCCATTGTGGTCGTTACCGGAGTGGTGATGGAGTGCTCTTCCACTCTGATGTGGCGGGTGGCCTCATAGGCGAGCAGTGTGACGAGTTCTGAGGTGAGGGCGCGAAAAACCGGAGACGGAGTGGAGGCGTCTCTCAAGACGGAGAGCTTGTGAGAAATGAGTGGGTGATCCGCGACGTGCACCTGCATGCGCCAACCCTACCCGAGCTGGATAGGGTGAGCAGGTGACTGAAGACCACGAACTGATGCGCTTGGCCATTGAGAAAGCCAGGGAGGCACTGTCGACAGGAGATGTTCCGGTCGCCGCTCTCGTGGTCGACCACGCAGGCACCATTGTCGCGAGTGCAACAAATACGAAGGAGCGTGACCACGACCCGACGGCTCACGCCGAAATTGCGGCACTTCGGCTCGCCGGCCACGCCCTTGGTCTCACCAACCTTTCGGGACACACCCTCGTGGTGACTTTGGAGCCGTGCGTTATGTGTGCGGGTGCGATCACTCAGGCGCGAATTTCCAGGCTCGTATTTGGTGCGTGGGATGACAAAGCAGGCGCAGCGGGCAGCAAACACGATCTGGTGAGAGACCGCAGCCTCCCCCATCGGGTGGATGAAGTTATCGGAGGCGTGCTCGCGACAGAGTGCGGCGAGCTTCTCACCGACTTTTTTGCCTCGAAGTAGTTAGCTCACCACACCACTGCGACGATTACATTCACCATCGCGAGTGCACCCGCCGTGTGGAGCAGTGGAAGCAGCTTCCGCTCGTTATCAGAGGGAGTAAGTTTCCTCGACTTCACATAGCCGATGAGGGCAACAATAAAGATCACTAACGCGATTACTGACTTCACCGCGATCTTTGCGTGGTTGACCGACATGTCGGGATCATCTGCCAACCTCATTTCGGCGAGACCGGTGAGAACAAGACCAGTGACCATTTGAATGATGGAACCGGTGAACACCCACCCAAAGGAGTACCCCGAGTGCGCTCTCATCTGCACGATAAACGGACCAATAATCATTGCTAAACCGATGAAGTGAAGAATGAGTGTGATGTCGCGAACGAGTTCCACCGTGGTCTCCTAATCTGACGCCTTGATGACGATGACGTCGGTTGGGGGTTGAGTATCCGAAGTGTCTCGAACCAGCTCGGGCTCGATGTAAATCTCCGCGGTGTCACCCACCACCGCGCGCACTCTCCGCTTGGCGTCGTTGAGTGCGTGAGAGAGAACATAGCTGGGGAGCGATTCGATGATTTCGATAGTCGCCGCAATCAC
>JBJOIK010000044.1:0-5671 GCA_046047135.1 Actinomycetota bacterium | reverse complement strand
TCCTGGCAGTTATGACGTGGTGTTCCAGGGGAGGCATCGCGGTGGGGCTGGTCTGAGGCTCACAGCCCGCATCACCATCGGCACTACCGGCGAAATCGACAAGCTTGGATCCAACGTCCCCACTCTGTGGTGAGCCGGTCACCGCTTACGTCTGGTTACCAACCACCCTAGGCCGACCATGATGGCCCCTCCTGTTACGTAGGCGGCCCACATCACCCAAAACCCCTGCATCAGAGGGCGGCCTTCTCGCAGGCGCTCTTCGCTCTGATGATGCCGTGAGAGAGCGCGTTATACGCTTGAATCGCCGCAACATAGTCATTCATGGGTGAGGTAGCGGTATGAAAACCCAGAGCGCTCTGTTGCAAATAGCTCAGCCAGTGATTCTCTAGTGCAACACTTGCGGGCATCCTGTGGATGGTGATGTCACTGAGCGCGGCGATGCGCAGAGCCGCGAGGCGCACCGCATCAAACTCTTGAGGGTCATCGGTGACCACGAGGCGATCAAACGCTGAGTCGTATTGATATACCTCCCACATGAGTTCGGGGCAATACGACAAGGAAGCTTCCTCTGCGGTGGCCGCATCCTCGCCCACCTGGGGTCCTGCCTGACATCCGGCGAGCAGCCAGATGACAAGCAGCGCTGTGAGCAGGGTCTTCATGTCACTACCTGCTCATGAAATGGGCTGGCGACACACTGCGGGGGTGACAGAAAGGAAACAGAACAACCTAGGGGAGTGCAGTGTGTCGCCATACCCCCACGGTAAGCACCACCACCGACGTCACCTCGCTAGTGCGACAAACCTAGCTTCGTGTGAAGCCGTGCAAGCGGGGCTGGTGCCCACCAGTTGGCTTTTCCAAAGATCTTCATGAGTGCTGGAACCATCAAGGCCCTCACAATGGTGGCATCCACCAGAATGGCGACCGCAATACCCAGCCCCAACATTTTGATGATGGATACCCCGCTGGAGATAAATCCACTGAAGGTAAATGCCAACACGAGAGCTGCTGCGGTAATGATTCGTCCCGACGAATCGAGCCCCGATGCAATCGCGTCCTCGGTCGAGAGCCCTTGATCGTGCTTTTCTTTGATTCGAGAGAGCAAGAACAGTTCGTAATCCATGGAAAGCCCGAAGGCCACCACCCCAATCATGACAAGCGATGAGGTGTCAATTGTTCCGGTGACAGAGAATTCACCGATCAACCACTGCAGGTGACCCTCGGCAAAGACATAGGTGATGATTCCGAGGGTCGCCCCCAGAGACACCACATTCAACACGATGGCTTTCACCGGCAGCAGGATGCTGCCGGTGAACAGGAACAACAGGATGAAAGTCGAGATCACAATCCAGGCCGCCGCAAAAGCAAGGTTGTTTTCGATACCGAGTTGGCTATCGGTGTAGTAGGCGGCCGACCCGCCCACCAAAAATTCGTCAACGTCGGGATTGAGCGCTCTAATGTCCAGAATCTGCTCATATCCTTCTGGGCTTCTGGGTTCGATGTCACTGAGCGCCAGAATCCTGGAATAGGTTTCTCCTTCGGCCGCAGGGATGGTCGTCACACTGGTGATCCCTTCGACTCCCTCCACCAAAGCTGCGACATCCTCCAAAGATGTGTCACCCTCTTGGACCAGGATTCGGACTGGGTCGAGTGCCCTGCCATCGAATCGGTCCCGAATAAGGTCGCTAGCCACAGCTACGGGCGCATCCGAGGGCAGGATTCGATCATCGACCTGACCAAAGGTCACGCCGTAAGCCAGGGTGGTTGCCCCGCCCAGAGCGAGGAATGTCACCAGGATGACGATGAGGGGTCTGCGCATGATGGCCCTGGCGAATCGCTCCCATCCACCGCCGGTGGTGGGAGTAAGGTCACGGCGAATAATGCGCAGCGCATTGACTCGATCACCGAGGATTGCGAGGACCGCGGGAAGAGCAATGATGGCGCCCAACACAGCGAGTGTCACGGCACTAAAACCTGCCACTGCAAATGACTGCAGGAAGTACTGAGGGAAGAACGCCATCGACACCATCACCACGGCCACTGTCAGACCAGAGAAAATGACGGTCTTCCCCGCGGTCTGCAGTGTGCTGACGACGGCCTGCTCGACGGATCTGCCCTGTCCTCTTTCTTCCCTGAACCGATTGACGATGAGCAAGCTGTAGTCGATACCGAGCCCCAAACCCAAGCCGGTGATGAGATTGATCGCGAAGATGGAGGTGTCGGTAAAAGAGCTGACGACAAACATCACGAAGAACGAGCCCACGATCGCGAGCCCTCCGACGAGAATCGGTAGCCCAGCTGACACCAAGGACCCAAACACAAACACCAGCAGGATCAGCACCAGCGGGACCACGATGGCCTCTGCCAGCAGCAGATCTGACTCGATTTCGTGGTTGATGCCCTGCATCACCGCTTGATAGCCGGCCACGTAAATAGTGGCGTCTTGATAGGCGCCAGAGAACTGATCGACGATGGTCTCGGTGAGGGGACCCGCCGAAGCGTCCTCGTCGAAGTCGACGAGGACATAAATGATGGTGCCATCCGTGCTGCGCAGCGTGTCAGGGGAGCCGAGCGTGTAGTAGTTCAGAACGCTGTTGACGCCTCGAATAGAGGCGACCTCATCGGTGAGGTCTTGGACCAGGGGAAAGTAGGTGGGAAACCCGGATGAATCGATGGAGTCCGCGTCTCCCGGAAGTTCGACCAGCAACACCAGTTCGCTGGCGTCCTCGTCATACTCTTCCTCCAGGATGTCTCCCACCAGGGCGGAGTCAGCCCCGAGGTCGTTGTATCCGCCTGCTTGGAGCTGACCAAAGGCCTGGAATCCCCATACAGCCGAGAGCGCGATGAGAGCGACGAAGCCCGCGAGGGCAAGCTCGCGAAACCGCACAATCCACTGCGCAAAACCCCGCACACCCACACCTGTTTTCGACTAAGACCACAGGCTCTTTCCTGGGGTTCCCTGGTGCAAAGCTCAGACGCTTTGCGTGACCCTGAATCTTCTCACCCAATTCCTAAGAACAGGTGAACGTTATCCACTGCCGCCCAATTCCCTCAGAGAACAGGCTCACACGGCTAATACATCAGCAGCTTGGAGCGCAGAATGCGCTCGAATCGCTCGATATCGCCGGCAGACAGTTCCAGATCATTCCAATCGAGGATCATGCTGAGGTGGCCGCCACCATCATCAATCAGAATGCAGGGCTCTTTGCCTGCACTCGCCGCCTCCTGCGCTGGCGTTCGGCGGTTTCGATAGACCAGCTCAAACCTGTGCTCTGGTGCCAGGGATTCCTCGAGTTTCACCCAGGTGGCGTGAGGTTTGCGTGGCGCGTGGGTCAGCTGGGATAGCCAACAGGCGTGAGCCCCAACCGCGCGCCCCAGTGCTCGCCTCAGTTCAGGAAGAAATCCTGCATCGGCCCGATAAATGCCCACCAGTGTTGCCATGCTCACCCCTTGAGGGTGAGGGTAGCAACGGATGCCTTAGTGCAGCCTGGAACTAGTGGTTCCACTCCGCTTCTTCATCAAAGTCGCTGCCGTATTGGGTCTCGGGGTATGCGGTGTTGGGTGAATACCCGTGTGGACCCGAGTGAACATCACCCTCATCCATGCGGGCAAAGCCACACCCGGCACAAGTTTCTTGGTTGTCTGGCCACAGCGCCTGGCACTGCGGGCAGTAGTGAGCTTCGTGTTCGATCATGCGAGAACCTCCCGGTTATCTCCGAACCCTACGCCCTTCTTCTGCGAGCGAGGAAGAAAATCAAGAAGAACGCGGGCTCACTTTGTCACCCTAGGGTGACAGTCATTGTGCTTCTCGGCAAGAAAAATGCGGTTCCTAGTCCCTCACAACTTGACCACACTGCACACAGAAATCATTTCCCCACACCCACGGTGCCCTGCAGCTGGGGCAGAACTTCTGACTACGGATCAGAAGCTCTTCGGAAAATGTCTTTCCAGCTGGATTAGGTTTTACGTCGACGCTAGCCCTGTCATCCTCAGCATTAATGTTCGCGTGCGGAGCCGCTACTCCCTGACCATCTCCTCATTCATCCTGTCAAATGCTGCATAGAAGTCATCGACTGTAATACCCAGGGCAGTGGTGAATGCTTCATCAAAGGGAATGCATTGTCCTGCCTGGGCCCAGATCTCCATCAGGGGCTCTATGCCAACACTCGCGATGATGTATTCGGTGGCGAGGCTGCCCCAGGTGTATGCCTCCCAGCCTGATTCCCAGGGTTCTCGGGATTCAAGAAGGGGGCGCGGACCTTTCAGGTCCGCTGCTCCAGCAGTGAAGTGTTTACCCCAATATTCATGGTGTCCTTGGTGAGACACGATGGCGTGTCCCATGAATTGGGCGCTTCCTTCCACTAACCACAGTGGTCGTGATTTGTCCCCCTGGCACTGGGAGGCCTCCTCACCATAGACGGCCTTGTCCAGGTTGTCTTGAGCAACGTGGAAGAGCTCGTGAGGGACACAGGCGGTCAGGTTCTTATCTACGGGAAGTGCATCAATCTTCATGAAGGTGGGCATGGAAACCCAGGCCACACCGTTCCATGCGACACAGACGTTTCCGCCCCTGGGAAAAGGATCTGATTCGAACACACGCCCCTGGGCGGCGTGTGTTTCTTCCAGAAATTCATGGTTCGTTCCGGTGATGAGCAGGACGTTGTCTGGCAGGTAAGGAGCGAAGGCATCAACTGTGACCTCTGCGAGGCCATCGCTGAGCTCCTGATGGAAGATGACGACGGTGTCTTGGTGAACGCTGGTGAGAAGTGTCTCGTGGGCGCCGACAGTGCGGTTATCCAGGAACTCCCAGGTCTTAGCGATGGCAGTATCGGCGAGCTCGCGCCTGGTGAATCCACTCGGCCAGGGGGTGTCAAAGATGGCTGACGCTTGAGGAACGCTGGGCTCTTCTGGTTGTGAGACCTCCGGAGCTTCCTGCGCCGTCTCTACCGCCTCTTCAACCATCGGGGGCTCTTCGGCCGCAGCACAGGCTGTGAGGCTTAGGAGGGCTATCGCAGACAGCGCGACGATGCGGGGAACCATGGCGCCAGGGTAACAGCGGTAGTGGCAAAGGGCATAAGTTAGCGAGGGAGGTATTTATGTCTATGCTCTTTAGCCCGATTACTCTTCGAGGCTTGACTGTTCCGTCGCGCTTGTGGGTCTCCCCCATGTGTCAATACTCTGCGATTGAGGGTGTGGTGCAGTACTGGCACCAGGTCCACTACGGCAGCTGGGCTGTCAATAAAGCAGGCCTGATCATTGCCGAGGCTACCGCTGTGGTGCCAGAGGGCAGGATTACCCCCACAGATTCCGGACTCTGGAATGACGAGCAGGAAGCCGCCTGGAAGCCAATCCTGGAGTTCTCTCATTCCCAGGGTGTGCCGATGGCGATTCAACTGGCCCATGCGGGGCGCAAAGCATCCACCCGAGCACCGTTCCTGCCGGGCGAGACTGTGGTTTCTCCGCAGGAGGGAGGCTGGATACCAGAAGCTCCTTCGGCAGAGGCGTATGAGGGGTTAGTGAAGCCGACCGAGGTGTCCTTAGAGAGAATTCAGGAGATCGTTACCGCCTTTGGCGAGTCGACGAAGCGAGCTGTTCGAGCTGGGTTTGATGCAATAGAAATCCATGCTGCGCATGGATATTTGTTGCACGAGTTTCTCTCCCCGCTCTCCAATCA
>JBJOIK010000043.1:0-5829 GCA_046047135.1 Actinomycetota bacterium | reverse complement strand
CTGCGCCTGACACCACAGCGCGTCCAGGGTTTAGTTGATGCGGTAGACGTGATTCGTTCCCTTCCCGATCCTGTGGGGAGTGTGGTGCAAGGGATGACACTGGCTAATGGAATCCAGGCCACCCAGGTCAGGGTTCCTTTCGGTGTAGTGGGGGCAATTTATGAGGCTCGCCCCAATGTGACAGTGGATATTTCTGCGCTTGCACTCAAGAGTGGTAACGCCGTGGTGCTTCGTGGTGGATCGGCTGCGCTCTCCAGTAATGAACTGTTGGTCTCCCTGATGCAAGAGGCGCTCGAGAGTGTGGGTCTACCGGCAGATGCCATTCTCACGGTCGATGACTTTGGCCGGGAGGGAGCGAATGCTCTGATGAAGGGCCGAGGTTTCATTGATGTTCTGATTCCTCGAGGCTCTGCGTCCTTGATTGAGACGGTGGTAACAGATTCCACGGTGCCGGTCATCGAAACGGGATCAGGAATTGTGCACATTTTTGTCGACGACACTGCATCACCGGAGCAGGCGGTGGAAATTATTCATAACGCGAAAGTCCAACGTCCGAGCGTGTGTAATGCCGTGGAGACTGTGCTGATTCACCGGGATGCTGTGTCGATGGTTCCTGCTATCGCGCGGCGACTTCTTGAATCTGGCGTTGAGATTCGCGCTGATGACGAAATTTGTCGGATGGTTCCGGAAGCCATAGCCGCGACGGAGACTGATTGGTCGACCGAATACTTAGACCTCACGATTTCCCTCAAGACGGTGTCGGGCCTTGATGAGGCTCTGGATCACATCAGGGCATATTCCACCCACCACACAGAATCGATACTGACCTCCACAATGGCCAACGCGGAGAGGTTCCTCCAGGATGTCGACTCGGCGGTCGTGATGGTGAATGCCTCGACTCGCTTCACCGACGGCGGAGAGTTTGGTTTTGGGGCGGAAGTAGGCATCTCCACCCAAAAACTCCATGCTCGAGGGCCCATGGGATTGCCCGAGCTGACCAGCACCAAGTGGATTTTGCGAGGAAATGGGCAGGTTCGGGCCTAGCTGAGGGTATCTGCAGGCCCTCACCCGGTAGATTAGAAGCCAAGCTCATCAGCAAAGGAATATGGAGTTATGGTCGAAGTTGTGAGTGCGTCTGGCGAAATTGTCAACGAATTGCCGTTTCCTGCCGAAGTTTTTGGGATTGCATTTCTCGTAGGGTTTCTTGCCCTGGGTCTTGTGACGTATAGCTATCGGAATGTGGCCAATAGGCACCGCCACAAGACTCAAGGCCAGTCGGGCCACGCACACCACTAGGACCGTATGTCGACCAAGCGCCGCCCCCGCATTGGAATCATGGGTGGCACTTTCGACCCCATTCACCACGGCCACTTAGTCGCAGCGAGCGAAGCACAGGTTGCCCTTCAGCTCGACGAGGTCGTATTCGTGCCCACGGGTCAACCGGGTGACAAACCTCATGTGTCTCCTGCTGAGCATCGCTACCTGATGACGGTGATTGCCACTGCGTCGAATCCGAGGTTCAGAGTAAGCCGGGTCGATATCGACCGGCCCGGCATCACATACACCGTCGACACTCTCCGGGACATGAGGCAGGAATTCCCCGACGCAGATCTTTTCTTTATTTCAGGAGCGGACGCGATTGCCGCCCTCGTCACGTGGAAAGATTCCGGTGAACTCACCTCTCTGGCGCATTTTGTGGGCGTGTCGAGACCTGGCCACGACCTCAGGGTGGATGCCTTCCCCACCGAGCATGTGACAGTCTTGGAGGTCCCAGCGCTAGCGATCTCTTCCTCTGATTGCAGGGAAAGAGTGGGGCGGGGGAACTCCGTGTGGTACTTGGTTCCAGACGGAGTCGTTCAATACATCGCAAAACACCGCTTGTACCGGGGGCAAGAGTGACACAACCGATGACGAGGCGCGAGCGTCGCCAGATGGAAGAACAGGGTGTGCTTCCATCAGTCTCTCCCGCGCCCACCCCTGGGCCTGTGAGTGAGGCGCTAGCGCCTGCCCCTGCACCCATGACGAGGCGAGAGCGAAGGCTTCTGGAAGAAACCGGAGTCATTCCAATCCCGACACGCACAGAAGAGGCTGCCGCAAAGACCTCTGAGGAGGAGACGACTCTCCTTGAGGTTTCGGTGGAGGAGACGGCCACCCCGGAACCCCTGGCGGCTCCCCTGCCCCCTGTTTTTGGCCCCCCAGTCACGACAGCCCCCTCGCCCCAGGTTCCGATGGCGCCATCCCCTCAAGCCAGTCGGATGGTGGGGGAGGTCACGATGGCGACGAGTTCTTTGATTTTGCCGGTGAGCCCCACTGTTGACATGACGGGGCCTATTGGTGACACCGGTGAGGTCATTGTCACGGGTAAAATAACCTTGCCCACTCGCGTGGCCGAAACTGGGTCGATTCCGCTGAAGGGCGAGGATCGGGATGATGACGAACAGTTTGATGCCTATGTCACGGGGGAGCTGGCGGCCATGTCTCAGCCTGTTCGCGCAGTGAAAGCTGTGTCAGGTCAAGGTGATGACACCGACATTTTGTTGGTCCGACGGGTTCGTTGGGGTACTGCGGCAATTCTCACCGCATCGGGTGCGGCTGTCCTGGGTGTTGGAGCTGTAGTGCTCTTGGTGATCGCGTTGATGACAGATGCTCTGGTCTAGATGACTATGTGGACTGCATGACCGCGAGCGACGTCGCGCGCTCGCGCATCCAGACGGCCGCTCTGGCCGCCCATGACAAGTTGGCGACTGACCTCGTTGCACTCGATGTCTCTGAACACATGGCGCTGACCGATGCATTCCTCATCTGCACAGGTCGAAACGAGCGAATGGTGCAGGCGATTGCGGATCATGTCGAAGAGAAACTAGTGGAGGCAGGTTCACACCGTTTACGCCAGGAAGGCCGATCAGACGGTCGCTGGATTCTGCTCGATTTTGGCGACATTGTGGTCCACGTTTTCCATGAGGAAGAGCGCCTCTTCTATCAACTGGAGAGGTTGTGGCGGGACTGTCCGCTCATCCCCTTGCCGAAGGAAGTGCGAGAGGACTCCGACTCGAGGCAAGTGTGAGGGCTGTAGTAGGCTGTCGTTTGCTTTCGACACAAGGGCCTGTGGCGCAGCTGGTAGCGCACCTGCATGGCATGCAGGGGGTCAGGGGTTCGAGTCCCCTCAGGTCCACATTGTTGGGAAGGTTGAGTTAATGCCACAAGAAGACTCTGACCCCCTCGCCAAGCGTCACGACTATGGATCGCTCTCCCTGGAGGAGGGCTCCCTCCTGCCTGATCCTCTCGAGCAACTGTCCGCCTGGGTGAAGGAGGCAGATTCGGCCGGCATATACGAGCCAAACGCGATGGTCCTCTCCACTATCGACCCCGACTCTGAACCCTCCTCGAGGACCGTCCTGCTTCGGGGCATTGATGAGCTTGGACTTTATTTCTACACAGACTACGGTTCACGCAAAGGCTTGGCGCTTCTCGCACACCCCTCTGTCTCTGTTGTGTTTCCGTGGTATCGACAGCATCGACAGGTCATCATTTTTGGCCACGCAACTCCCACCAATCCTGAGGTGTCAGACGCGTATTTCCGCACGAGACCGAGGGGTTCGCAGATTGGTGCTTGGGCGAGCGAGCAATCCCGGCCTATTGATTCCAGGGCGAGCCTGGAGGCCAAAGTGCGAGAAATGGAAGAAAGATTTGCAGCTGATGACACTATTCCGAGGCCCGAATCGTGGGGAGGATTCTTGATCGAACCCCAGCGCATTGAATTTTGGGCAGGTCGGACCTCTCGACTTCATGATCGGATCAGCTTCCAGAGGCAAGCTTCTGGGTGGTCTGTCACGAGACTTCAACCGTAGGGAATATTCCAGGGCTCCAACGAGTTGATTCCGGTATCGCCTCAGCAGATGCTGGTATCTTCAGCGGCACACGAAAGGCAAGTCGGACATGAGTGATGTGCAACTAGGACTGGACACCTTTGGGGATGTTACCCGTGGCCCAGGAGGGGTTCCACTTCCCTACGCAGACGTGATTCGCAACGTCGTTGCGGAGGCCGTCCTCGCCGATGAGGTCGGGGTTGATGCCATCACGCTCGGTGAGCATCACCGTGATGATTTTGCCATCTCCTCTCCCGAGACAGTTTTGGCCGGTATTGCGACCAAGACTTCGCGCATTCTGTTGAGCTCGGGGGTCACGGTCCTCAGTTCTGATGATCCGATTAGGGTCTTTCAAAGGTTCGCAACGCTCGATGCGCTCTCTCAGGGTCGGGCCGAAATTATTGTCGGGCGAGGCTCCTTTACCGAGTCGTTCCCGCTTTTTGGATACAAACTTGATGACTATCAGGTCCTTTTTGAAGAGAAGCTCAATCTCTTTGCGGAGCTTCTGAAAGAAACTCCGGTGACCTGGTCAGGCACCACGAGGCCACCGCTGTCCCAACAGGAGGTGTATCCAAAATCTCATTCTGGTGCCATGCGGACCTGGGTGGGAGTTGGCGGCAGCCCCGAATCGGTGGTGCGTGCCGCCAACTACGGTTTTCCGCTGATGTTGGCGATTATCGGAGGTGCTCCTGAGCGCTTTGCTCCCTATGTCGACCTCTATCATCGAGCGCTCGACCAGCTTGGAAAGCCAGCGCAGCCGGTGGGGGTTCACTCGCCAGGCCATCTCGCCAAGACCGATGAGCAAGCTATCGAGGAGATGTGGCCTCACTATGAGGCGATGTTTGGGCGGATTGGTCGCGAACGCGGGTGGGCGCCGATGAGTAAAGAGCACTATCTCAACGAGGTCCACCACGGAGCGCTGTTTGTCGGATCACCGGAAACAGTGGCGAGGAAGATTGCTCGAACCGTTCAGGCGCTCGGAATCCAAAGGTTTGATCTGAAGTACTCGACTGGTCCCATGCCCCACGAAGTCCTTATGGAGAGCATCGAGATGTATGGCAACCAAGTGATCCCGATGGTGAGGGAACTGCTCGCCAGCGGAGTGAGTGCGGGCGAGGCGACAGTTCGCTAACCCGTGACGACGGGGATGCCGCTGTAGTCAGCGGCTTGTTGCACGCCGCCACCGTTGACCATGCTGCTAAAGCCCATGTTGGACATCTGGGAGATGGCCTGACCTGAGCGATTACCCGAGCGACAGTAAATGAAGTAATCGGCGTTGGGGTCTAGCTGGCTGACCTGAGCAGCAAAATCGGGCGACTGAACGTTGATATTGAGAGCCCCTTCGAGGTGTCCCGATGCAAACTCCTCGGGTGTCCTCACATCGATCACAATGGTGCCTTCCGCGAGGCCCACAGGTTCAGCGGCGGGGGAGCATGCCGCGACTCCGACGGTGATACCGAAAACGAGGACAAGAGCGGTGAGAATCCTTTTCACGAGGAGCCTTTCTGAAGCGGAAATGTGTGTATCACACTATAGCAAATACCCCCTGGGGTATAAGAACTAGTGTCGACGAGACAAGATTCCGAGCTTTTCAAACTCACTAGCAATGCCAGCGCCGTTCGGTGCTGACACCCACGGGATTGCGATGGGATTGTGGGTGCGATCAAAATGGCGCCGACCACCAGAGAACAGTGCCTCGGGTGCGAGCAATTCCCGGATTGCGATAGCGCGCACACTCTCCGGGCGTTTGATGGCGTGTTCGGCATACAGGGTCTCATCGTGCTGACCGTCGTCACCAATCAAAATCCACTTGATGTGGGGAAACTCGGCTGAGAGTCGTTCGAGGTTTTCGCGCTTGTGTGCCCGACCGCTTCGAAACCATCGGTCATGGGTGGGACCCCAGTCTGTGAGCAGCAGTGGACCACTCGGGTAGAGGTGCCTGGACAAAAAACGACCCACGGTC
>JBJOIK010000042.1:0-5870 GCA_046047135.1 Actinomycetota bacterium | reverse complement strand
CATCAATTTTCATGAGTCCTCGGAAATGGCCTCGAAAAGTCCCCCCGGTGGCGTAATTTCTAGAACCCCACCTTCGATGTTGACCACGGGGACAAAAGCACTCACAAACGGCAGCAATACTTCTGTCCCGGCACTGTGAATGACCAGAAGGTCCTGAGCCGGCATGTGATCCACTCGGATAACCGTCCCGAGCTCAACCCCGTCACGCATCACCCGAAGGCCAACGAGTTCGTGGTCAAACCACGCATCCTTCTCTGTGGGTCTTGTCGAGGGATCGTGCTCGACCCACAAAATAGCTTTCACCAGGGTTTCCGCTTGAGACCTATCGTCAACCCCCTCAAAGAATGCGACGGGAGAGGAATTCACTTCCCTAATCGCACTGAGTTGAATGCTCTTTCCAAACCAGGGAGAGTCCTGCGGAACCTGCAAAATAAACTCATTGCCCGGCTGAAACCGCAACTGCGGGTCATCGGTATAGACCTCCAGTTTCAAACCACCTTTGAGGCCATGCGCCTTCACCAAACGCGCGACCCTCAACTCGACCCGATCCGGCTTGGGAGCCGTGGGTTTTGGATTCGAGGGCATTAGGAGTCGGTGTCGACGACGTCGACTCGGACCCGGCGACCTCCAGCCAACGCGTTCACTACTGTCCGCAGAGCTTTCGCTGTGCGACCCTGACGGCCGATGACGCGGCCTAGATCATCGGGGTGAACCCTCACCTCGATGAGCTCGCCTCGACCGCTCTCGATAACGCTCACGCTGACCTCGTCCGGGTGATCAACGATTTCCCGGACGAGGTGATTCAGCGCGCGATCCAGCATGGTTACTCGGCTGGCTTGGTCTCGTCAACTGCCTCGTCGGATGCTGGTTCCTCCGCGGGCTCTTCGCTCGCTGGAGTGTCAGCAGCGGGCTCTTCAGGGCTCACCTCACTAGCGCTGGTGTCTTCGGCGGCCACTTCCTCAGCGGCAACCTCGTCAGACGCTACTTCTGCACCAGAGGTGTCCTCAGGTGCCTCCACGGCGGACGCTTCGTCAACCGCAGGCGCAGACTCTTCCGCGGCGGGTGCTTCTGCGTCCGCAGGTGCCTCCGCTACAGGGGCCTCTTCGACCACCGGTTTTGCGGCTTTCGGGCGCAACACTGGCTTCTTCTTGGCGTCTGCCTTGAATTCTGGCTTCGGCTCGGCCGTCTGGACGGTGTTCTTCGCGCCCTTCTCACCCTTGAATGTTCCCCAGTCGCCTGTGAGCTTCAAGAGTGCGGTGACCTGCTCGGTGGGCTGAGCCCCCACGCCGAGCCAGTACTGAGCGCGCTCGGAGTTCACCTCGATGAGAGACGGGCTCTCTGTCGGGTGGTACTTGCCAATTTCTTCGATGACCCGACCATCACGCTTAGTGCGTGAATCGGCGACAACGATGCGGTAATACGGCGCACGGATTTTGCCCAAGCGCTTCAAACGGATTTTTACAGCCACGTTTCTCCCAATAGATGAATAGTCATAACATCCAACGATTCCGTGGGGGCACAATCGTCAGGTGGTCCAAGGGGAACCCCAGCGCCTGATAGAGGGTCGGGCGAAGAGTTCGAGCCCCTATTCTGTCAGATTTTTTGCCCGACATGTGACCGGGGGCGCACAATGCCTCGGGTTGACTAGCCACCAAGCCCGAAACTGGCTCCCGATCCGCCGGTTTCGGGCCTTCCGAGGGCCTCTTGAGCCCGCTTTGCCGGGTTCCCCGACCGAGAACCAGACTTCTTTTTCTGTACTTTCTTCTTCCCTCGACCAATACCGCCGCCGATAGGTCCAAGGCCTGGAATTTGCGGAACACCGCCTTTGGCAACTGTCTTCATCATCTTGGCGGCCTGATCAAAGCGGGTTACCAGCTGGTTTACCTCGGTCACCGTGGTACCAGAACCTCGGGCGATGCGCTGTCTTCTGGAGCCATTCAGCAGCTTTGGGGTGAGACGTTCCTTCGGGGTCATCGATTGGATGATGGCTTCGGTTCGGCGAAGCTCCCCCTCGTCCAGGTTGTCGATCTGCTCTTGCATGCCCCTGGCGCCAGGCAACATGTTGAGCATGTTGCCAAGCGAGCCCATCTTCTTGAGCTGTTGAAGCTGGGAGAGGAAATCTTCCAGAGTGAAGGTCTCTGACCGGAACTTCTCCTCGAGAGCCTTCGCCTCTTCCTCATCGAATGCTTTCTGGGCCTGTTCGATCAGCGTGAGGATGTCACCTAAGTCGAGAATTCGACTGGCCATACGATCCGGATGGAAAACCTCAAACTCGTCGAGTTTTTCCCCAGTTGAGGCGAAGAGGATAGGCCGTGAGGTAATGCCCGTAACGCTCAGGGCAGCACCGCCCTTCTGGTCGCCATCCAACTTGGTGAGCACGACACCGGTGAAATCAACACCTTTCTGGAAAGCCTGAGCAGTCACCACAGCGTCCTGACCGCTCATCGAGTCAATGACGAAGAGCACTTCATCGGGTCTGGTGGCGCTCCGGATGGCGGCCGCCTGAGCCATGAGTTCCTGATCAACGCCGAGACGTCCGGCGGTGTCGATAATGGCTATGTCGTGCGCTTTCTGGGTGGCGAAATCGACACCGGCGGTGGCGACCTTCACGGGGTCACCCACCCCGTCTCCTGGTTCAGGAGCAAATATGGCCACACCGGCTTGCTCTGCCACAATCGTGAGCTGCTTCACCGCACCGGGGCGCTGAAGATCGCAGGCGATGAGGACAGGAGTGTGTCCCTGGGATTTCAACCAATGAGCAAGTTTTCCGGCGAGCGTTGTTTTTCCAGACCCCTGCAAGCCAGCGAGCATGATGACTGTGGGTGGAGTCTTCGCGAACTGGATTCCTCGGGTTTCACCACCCAAGATCGCGACTAACTCCTCGTTCACGATGGTGACAACCTGCTGAGCGGGGTTGAGAGCTTTATTGACGTCGTCAGAGAGGGCCCGCTCCCGAACGGTCGCGGTGAAGGATTTCACGACATCAAGAGCGACATCAGATTCAAGAAGTGCCCTGCGAATATCGCGAACAGTGCCATCTACATCAGCCGGCGAGAGTTTGCCTTTCGAGCGCAACGATGTGAACGTTGCGGTGAGGCGCTCAGAGAGGGAACCAAAGGCAGCCATGGTTGACAAGATTAGCCGAGAATCCCCTGGCACCTCCTATCCTGGAGACATGCCGGTGATGCCCTTTGGATCCCACCATCCTGAAGTTTCCGACACAACCTTTGTCGCACCGAGTGCCACGCTGATAGGTGACGTTGTCCTTGGTTCCGACTGCGCCGTCATGTTTGGAGCGGTGTTGCGGGCCGATCGGGACGCCATCCGGGTGGGCGAGGGATCGAACCTTCAAGACAACGTGGTCGTCCATGGTGACCCCGGTTTTCCCGCCACCATCGGTCGAGGGGTGAGCGTTGGCCACGGGGCCATCGTCCACGGCGCAACGATTGCCGATCACTGCCTCATCGGGATGGGAGCAATTTTGCTCAACGGCTGCTCCATTGGAGAGGGCTCGCTCATCGCTGCGGGCGCTGTCATCAGGCCTGGAACCGTCATCCCACCAGGCTCATTGGTCTCAGGGGTTCCAGGCCAAGTGAAGCGTGAGGTGACCGAGGACGAACGCGCTCATATTCGGCAGAATGCCGCGACCTATAGAGAGTTGGCGAGAGCGTACCGGGAGGGTTAGTCCTGGACCAATGCGGCCGCGAACGCGGAAGGCGAAAAACCAGTCATATCCGCAATCCCCTCACCCTGACCCAAGAGCTTGATAGGTAATCCGGTCTTTTCCTGAACGCTCATCACGAAACCACCTTTGGCGCTGCCATCCACTTTCGTGAGAACCAACCCGGTGACACCCGCGTGCTCGAGAAACGCTTGGGCTTGCACCACCCCGTTTTGACCGGTGGTTGCGTCTAGCACCAGCAGAACCTCAGACACCGGAGCCACCTTCTCCACGACCCGACGAATTTTAGTGAGCTCGTCCATCAGGCCTGACTTGGTGTGAAGTCGACCTGCGGTGTCAATGATGACAATGTCGATACCCTCTTCTTTCGCCCGAGTGACAGCCTGAAACGCCACCGAAGCAGGATCTTGTCCTTCCTTATCAGGGGTAACGATGGGGACACCCGCCCGAGTGGCCCACGTAGTGAGTTGTTCGACCGCGGCAGCGCGAAACGTGTCTGCTGCCGCAATCACAACGCTGCGGCCCGCGTTAGAGAGAAACTTTGCAAACTTTCCGATGGTCGTGGTTTTTCCCACCCCATTAACCCCCACCACCATCACCACAGCGGGGCGTTCGGTGAGTCTCAGTGTGGGGTCAAACTCGGCGAGTTTGCTCTCCACAGCATCTTTGAGAATGGCGTGCACATCGTCAGGCTTGGTGGTCTTGATGCGCTCGACCTCGGCTCTCACCGACTCCATCAGTGCGTCGGTAACATCCGGGCCAAAATCCGCCTGAAGCAGAGAATCTTCAAGCTCTTCCCAGGTCTGCTCCGTGATTTCAGGCTGGGCAACAAGGTTCTTCAAAGCCTTGCCCAGCGACCATTTACCCAGACCCCACGCCATAGGAACAGCCTAGCCAGCGGGCCGGTTAGTCTTCGCCAGCCGGTTCAAATTCCAGGCTCGGCAGCGTTTCCGATGATTCGTCAGCTCCCGCTGTGGCAAGCGAATAAATCTCTAGGGACACGATCCCGGCGCTCAGTGCACCCGCGAGCGCTATGAGCGCCCACCCTGCCCTCTGATACTTGCCCATAATCACAGCCTAGGGGGATGTCCTATGAGGCCAACGCCTCGGTGTCTCTGACCCTCTGGCCAACCACCGCACTCACACCGTCTTTCCTCATCGACACCCCATACAGCGCATCCGCTATCTCCATGGTTCGCTTCTGGTGGGTGATGATGATCAGCTGCGAATCAGCTCTCAAGGTCTCGATGACGCTGAGCAAGCGGCCCAGATTGGAGTCATCGAGGGCTGCCTCAACCTCATCGAGGATGTAGAAGGGACTGGGTCGCGCCTTGAAGATTGCTATCAACAGCGCAACTGCTGCCAGTGACCTCTCGCCACCCGAGAGCAGGGAAAGGCGCTCAATCTTCTTGCCCGCAGGTTTCACCGCTACTTCTATTCCGGTGGTGAGCATGTCATCGGGGTCGGTCAGCTTGAGTGACCCTGTCCCGCCAGGAAAGAGGGTGGGGAACACTTCATCGAAAGCTTTCTGGGTGTCAGCGAAAGCGTCCTTGAAAATGGTGATCATGGTCGAGTCAAGATCGGCCATGATTGCTTCCAAGTCAGCGCGGGTTTTCTTCAGGTCAGCTAACTGTTCAACCAGGAATGTGTGTCGTGCTTCGAGAGCTTCAAACTCTTCCAAAGCCAAAGGATTGACGCGACCGAGCTGATCAAGCATTCGCTCGGCCTTCTTGAGGCGAGCTTCCTGTTCGCTGCGAACAAAAGGTTTCTCAACCCCGCCCTCATCGCCGCCATCAGGCGGCACCATCAGTTCAGGGGAATATTCCAGAAGCAGAGTCTCTTCATCGAGGCCCAATTCTTCGCGGGCTCTCTCGAGCAAATTGGTGCGCTGCAGTTTCTTCTCATAGACCTGCATCTCCAGCGAATGCACCGAGTCGGTGATCTGGGTCAATCGCTCCCGCACGGTGCTCTCACTAGTGCGCAATGCCAAGAGCTCCTGATGAGAGGCCTGCCTCGCCCCTTCGGCCTGCAGGAGTGCTGCTCCCGATTCCTCAACACTGGAAAGGGCGATCTCCAGCAGGGGTGGAAGGAGTGTCAAGACCCGTCCTGCCCGTTGTGCTCTGGCGACACGCTCGAGGTGTCGTTTCGCCTCTCGTTCTTTGGCCTCTTCCTGTTCTCGAACTCGAGC
>JBJOIK010000041.1:0-5916 GCA_046047135.1 Actinomycetota bacterium | reverse complement strand
CGGCGCAGGAGAGCAACCGGTGGTCCCGCTGAGAAAGCCTTCTCCACGCTGGTAGGACTCGAATTGAGGCCGAGGAGATTGAGAGAAGCGAGTGCTCTGTGGTCTGAGATTCATCGAGACCTCGGAACGGAAGTCCGTGACACTTTGTGGCGCCACCCAGACTCACTCCCGCAGGACACAGATTTTGACAGCCCTGCCAACTTCATCAATGCCCTGAAAAACCCTGATTCGTCCCCCGATGATTTTGATCAGGCGCTCCGAGATTTTCTCGAGGAGGAGACTCCGGAGACCTAGGTGTGGAGAGTTTTACACGCTGAGGGTCGTCTTCGCCCACTATGGGGCGGTGACTGAACTTCTGCGCATAGACCCCACCGTTCCGGTGGTGTGGCGAAACCCACATACTTTTTCCATTGGGGTTCATCCCCCTCTGGTGACGGTCACGGGTGTCGACGACCGCGTCCTCGCCCTCCTCCATGCCCTGACTACCGGCGTGAGCCTGGCGGGAGCACTCGCCATTGGGGAACATGCGGGAATGACATCCGCCGATGTTCACGAATGTCTCGAGACTCTTTCACCTGTCCTCACTGCAAGGAAGCCCCGACCACTACCGTCCGTGGGAATTGTGAGCAGTGTGGTTCACACCGCTCACTTCGCCCAGGTGTTCAGCGACCTCGGGCACAGTGTGTCCACGTCCGCCGGAGACTCCTCCAACGGAGAAGAGATGATCCTCCTCGCACATTTCGTGTTGCCAGCCTCCCGCTATCGGACATGGCTTTCTGGAGATCGCGTTCACACCCCCGTGCGGTTCTCAGACCAAACAATTGTCATTGGACCCCGCATCACCCCCGGTATCGGGCCCTGCATGCGGTGTGTGTGGGAGAACGACAAAGAAGGTGAGCCAGACCTACTTGCGCTCTCAACTCAGCTGTCGGTCATGAAGGCAGCCAGTGACACCCCGGAATTGGCCACACTCGCCGCCTGGCACACCAGTCGCCTGATTTCCACCACTACTCCCGGGCTCACGCTTGGCATCGACGTCTATTCGAGAGGTGTCGACGAGTGGGTCGAACCCATATCACCGCACTGTCTGTGCGGTGATATCGGTCACCGTGTGGAACCGAGAACCTGAAGGAACCTGCTCGGCAAGCGCGTGGCAGTGTCTGGTCTTGCTTTTTCCGCCATGCTGAGGAACAGCTGTTCCTTGGCCCTGGTAATTGCGACATAAAACAGGCGCCGCTCTTCTTCGATGGCGTCGTCGCTCATTGCGTAGGAAATGGGGAACAGTCCCTCTGAGAGTCCCACCAGGAAAACCACAGGCCACTCCCGACCTTTAGCCGAATGCACGGTGGTGATGGTTACCGTTCCAATGTCTGGTGCATCACCAGCGTTGGCTCGTTCAGCGAGTAGTTCCGAAAACTGCGCGAGGGTTGTGCCCTCTGGCATCGAGGAGGCTAGGGCGCGGAGGGCACTCAGATCTTCATATCGAGCACGCTCCGCTCCCTGATGATCGGGGACATCGGTCTGCAAACCAAGACCGAACAGAATGTCATCCACAACGGTCACGAGTGAACCAGTCACTCCCGCTACTGCCGCTCCCCTGATTTCCATTACTGCTCGCTTCACGTGGGTTTCCTCAAAGAACGGCGTCGCTCCCTGCGTGCGAACACCCACGTTCTCTGAGCGAAGCGCCGCCTCACATTCGAGCGCCTGTGCTCCAAATCGGAGAAGGATTGCAATATCGTCCGGAGGTGTGCCGCGGTCAATGAGTTCTCGAACGCGACCAGCTACAAACTTGGCTTCTTGCTGATCGGTTGTCGCCACGTGTCGATGAAGTGGGAGTGAGCTCTCACGAGTGGCCTCCAGAGTGAGAGCCCCCGGTTTGCCCGCCATCACCCGGTTAGCCGCCGACACAATGTGCTGGCCAGATCGATAGTTTTTCTGCAGTTTCACGACTGTGGCGCTCGGATATTTGTCCGGAAACCCCATCAGATAGGAGCTGGAAGCACCCGCAAAAGTGTAAATCGTCTGGCTTGCATCTCCCACGACAACAACGTCCTCTCGATCCCCCACCCACAGCTCAAGCAGCCGTTGTTGGACTGGGGACACGTCCTGGTACTCATCCACCAGAAAGTGGCGATAGTGCTCCCGAACACGGTCGAGGACGCGTTTTTCTTCCTCCAGCATGCCCACGGCCCCGAGCAGGACATCCTCAAAGTCAAGGCGATTCAATTCGTCTTTCACCTGCTCGTAGCGCTCATGGATGGTCACCACAACATCGAGGGATAGGGCTCCAGGGAGCGCCTTCTTCGCCCCAAGCCGTGTCAGTCGATAGTCCTCGAGTGTGAGAGCGTTCACCTTCCTCCACTCGATATCCCCCGCGAGGTCCCTCACCACGGCGGTATCGACCCTCAACGACAACTGGTCGAGGGCTTTGGCCAACACGGGCGCCTTCGTTGGCTGAATGTCGGGAAGGTGACCACCGGTCAGAGTGGGCCAAAAATGCTGAAGCTGCCTGAGGGCGGCAGAGTGAAAAGTCCTGGTCGCAATACCCCCCACCCCGAGGTGGCGAAGGCGCTGACCCATTTCAGATGCAGCCTTCGTCGTGAACGTGAGGGCTAAGACCTGATCTGGCTGATATTTCCCCTCCTTGACCCCATAGGCAATCCGGTGGGTGAGGGCTCTGGTCTTCCCGGTACCGGCACCTGCCATCACTGCCACGGGTGTCCCCCAGGTGGTGGCGACGGCTTTCTGAGCGTCATCGAGGCCGTCGAGCAAATCCACGTCTACGCTCCCTCGGGAAGCTCGTGCCCCAACCAGTCCTCGATCATGGCCCTCGCGATAGAGGGACGACCGGGGAGAAGAACCTCCCCCAATGATGCTCTCAACTCGTCTCGAGTAAACCATCGCAAGTCGACGATTTCTGTTCCATCGGGGGTCAAATTATCTTTTGACGCCTCGTCGATTTCTGCACGGAAACCCACCATAAGGGACGCGGGAAAAGGCCAGGGTTGAGATCCCATGTAGCGGGGGTTGATCACTACAAGCCCCGATTCTTCGAAAACTTCTCTCACGACTGCTGCTTCCAAGGACTCTCCCGGTTCAACAAAACCCGCCAAGAGTGAGTACCGCCTCGATTCCCAGAGCGCATTACTGCCCAACACAATGCGGTCGTCCTGGTCTGTGACGAGGGCAATGACCGCCGCATCGGTTCTTGGGAACAGGTCTTTGCCCGTCGCCTGGTCCACTCGAGTCCAACCCGCTTGATCGGCTATCGCCGGTGCTCCGGTCAAGGGTGAAAAGGCGTGGGCTGCATGCCAGTTCGCCATGGCGAGCGCTTCGATGACGATTCCTGAGTCGAGGTCGTCCAGGGCGTGTGCCATCGTTCTAGCAGACATCCAGCGGCCCACGTCCGAGGCAACCTGGGCACCTGCCTCATCTGTGAGAACAGCGGCAACGATTCGGGAGCCCTGAGGGATAGTCCTCACAGCCTCCAGGGTTAGTCCCAGATAGATCAGCTCAGAGCCAGCAGGGACTGACTCGGGTGGAATCAGTTCTAGACGTTGATCGGTGCCCTCCGCCATAAGCGCTTCACCGCGCCAAATCAACACCACGCGAGTGGTCGAATCCGACATCACCTGGTCTAGAAAACCAGGGATTTTCCTCGACGCTGCATCACGGTCGATCCTGGTCCGAGACAGAAGCAGGCGAGGTGTCAGCGACATGTCTGCTCGCTTTCTGATCGGGGATACAAATGGCACAGTGCGTGGAGCACACCTTTCGGTGTGGCAGGAGACCGCTGGGCCCCACCACGCTTACCCTGGAGCCATGGGCCACACTGCTCTCATGTTATCGGCGCTTGCCACCAGCGCTGTTCCCGGTTTTCAAGCTGTGAGTGCGCAAACCCTTTCCAGCGCCGAAAAGGATGCGGCTCTCGTTCACGACGTCAATCAAGCCGCCTGGCTCATCGAGCTACCGACATCTGGCAACGCCGAGAAGGCACACCAGCAGTCGCTTCAGGCCATGAGGGCGCTGAGCGAAGGACTCCGATCGCGCCTCAGTTTCCTTGTTCCCCGTCTCGCGGGGACGACAGAAGTGGGTCCCTACACTCTCAGTGTCAGCGAATACCTCCCGGGACAGGCTCCCTCGGTGAAACAGGTAACACCCATCGTGGCTGCCTCCATCGGCCATGCTCTCGCTGAGATTCACCAGCTCCCCACCAGTAGCTTGGCTGACTATGACCGTCCTCGTCACAGCCCACTCGACTCGCTTCGCGAGTGTGCGGGAATCGTCGACCGCTTAGCGGGCCAAGGGCTGATTCCGCAGTCTCTTCTGCGTCGATGGGAGACCGCGAGTGAGGATGCTAGCCTGTGGCAGTTTGAATCGACCGTGATTCACGGACTGATGGCCTTGAATCAGATCCTGGTTGAGGGCGAGAAGGTCGTAGCCATCGATCAGTGGAGAGATTTCCGCGGCGGCGATCCGGCCAAAGATCTCGCCTGGCTCACCACACCCGTAAGCCAGTCATTCGCGGGCAGTGTTCACACTGCATATCTCAGCGCCAGACCCTCCAGCGACCGGTGGATTATGCAACGAGCCAGGTTCTACGCAGAGCTCGACGTCGCCAAGTGGCTTCTACACGGCATCGATTCAGGCAACCAAACCATCGTCGACGATGCAACGGGGATGCTCCAGGCGTTGAATGACCGCGTGTCAGGAGACATGGATCAGGCTCTCACCCAGCCGATTTCTCAAGCCAAGCATCCGCTGGAAAATTAGCTTCCCCAAGTCTCGAGCAGGAGCGCTTCCAGTTCTGACCTGTTCGGAAGTTTTTCCGGGGTCAGCACATTACCGGTCCCCGAATACCAGAAACTCGCCGTGATTGACTCTTCCGGCACTCCCCGCCACGATGACCACGCGGCTCGATAGGCAGACAGTTGAAGGGATTTACGAAATACGTCGTCGGCATCGGAGGGTTCCTTACCGGTTTTCCAGTCGACGATATGAATCTTGTTATCTATCTCAAACACGGCGTCAATCTTGCAGATGACGATGTGTCCGCCGAGGGGAAGGTGAAGTTCTTCTTCGATGGCAATCGGGGTGAGGGAGGCAAAGGGTGAGCTCTCAAATGCCTCGATCCAATCGATAACGTCAACCGGGTCATCGGTCAGGTTCTCCTCAAGGCTCACGAGCGGAGCCCCCACGCCGGAATCAAAGTGTTGCTCCACCCACTCGTGGAATCGCGTTCCTCGCAGAGCGCTCAGGTGTGGCTTCTGGGGCAGTGGTCGGCGAAGGCTTGCCCTCATACCTGCTGGGTCCACTACCCACTTCTCGAGCGAAGAGGCCGGAACTCTCACGGGTATCACGAGGTCAGGTTCAGCGTGTGGGTTTCGGGCGAGTTCACGAGCGTGAAGAACCTGCGCCACACGCGGGTCACGCGCTGTCGGAGATCCGGCCATTGCCTCTCGCACCAACTTCGCAGCAGATTCCACCGCAGGGCGCCTCGAGCCAAGTGGGTCTGCTGGCCAGACCCATAAAGGGTCGTCGGTGTTTTCCGGGGGTGAGTCCTGTGCAGATCTGGTCGGAAGTTCGCCGACAATCCCTGCTTCCTCGAGCTCGCTGAGAAAAACGGACGGTGCCCGAGATCCCTTATGGTGAGCCCACCACGATCCCGAGAGCACAAGACGGTGCTTTGCCCTGGTCATCGCGACATACATGAGGCGGCGCTCTTCGTGTCCGTAATGGAGCGCAACATCGTCAGTGAACTTCTGATGGCTTTCCATCAGTTCTTTCCTGGTGGACGCTCCCTGCCAGGCAAAAACGGGCAGCGTTGCGGTGTCGCCCCGAAACTCGTAGGGCAGTTCGCCGCGGTTGAGCCATGCTGATGTTTCTCTCGCTTTGGCCGGCAACTCATCGACC
>JBJOIK010000040.1:0-6002 GCA_046047135.1 Actinomycetota bacterium | reverse complement strand
AAGTCGCGGTGCTCTCCAGCTGGCGGCTAACGACGACCTCGACAACCTCACTTTTGTCATCAACTGCAACTTGCAACGACTCGATGGGCCCGTTCGAGGCAACGGGAAGATCATTCAAGAACTTGAAAGCTTCTTCCGTGGTGCCGGGTGGAATGTCATCAAAGTCATTTGGGGACGTGAATGGGATGCGCTCCTGCAATCGGATCATGACGGCGCCCTCCGGGACCTCATGAATCGAACCCCCGATGGTGACTACCAGACGTATAAAGCCGAAAATGGCGCATTTGTCAGAGAGAACTTCTTTGGCCGTGATCCCCGCACGCTCGCCATGGTCGAACACATGAGTGACGACCAAATCTGGCAGCTCAAGCGAGGAGGTCACGACTATCGCAAGATTTACGCCGCGTTCAAGGCTGCGACAGAGCACAAAGGCCAGCCGACCGTCATTCTTGCCAAGACGGTCAAGGGCTACGGGCTAGGACCAAGCTTTGAGGGTCGCAATGCAACCCACCAGATGAAGAAGATGACCCTCGAGAATCTGAAGACATTTCGAGATGACATGCGCATTCCCATCAGTGATGCAGCACTCGAAGCGGACGTCTATCAACCGCCGTATTTCCACCCCGGCAAAGATGATGAAGCTATCCAATACATGCACGAGCGTCGTCGCGCTTTAGGTGGGTACCTACCTGAACGTCGGTCCCGATACACCGAAGTTAGTCTGCCGGGATCAGATGCTTATGAGGGGGCCAGAAAGGGTTCTGGGAAACAAGAGGTTGCCACCACAATGGCGTTTGCTCGGTTACTCAAAGACCTTTTGAAGAACAAGGAATTTGGACACCGTCTGGTTCCGATCATTCCGGACGAGGCTCGCACGTTCGGAATGGACGCATACTTTCCCACCTCCAAGATCTACAACCCACATGGACAGACGTATACCTCAGTTGACCGAGAGCTTCTCTTGGCCTACAAGGAAAGTCCTGAAGGCCAGATCTTGCACACCGGCATCAACGAGGCCGGCGCATTCGCCGCCTTCACCGCAACGGGAACTTCTTACGCCACTCATGGGGAACCAATGGTTCCTATTTATGTTTTCTACTCCATGTTTGGTTTCCAGAGAACCGGGGACGCTATGTGGGCGGCAGGAGACCAGATGGCGCGTGGATTCATCATGGGAGCTACTGCGGGTCGCACCACATTGACCGGCGAGGGTCTGCAACACGCAGACGGCCACTCTCCCTTGCTGGCATCGACGAACCCTGCTGTCATCACCTATGACCCGGCCTATTCCTATGAGATTGCACACATTGTCAAGGCAGGACTGGAGCGCATGTATGGCGGCTCTCACCCTGACCCGAACGTGATGTACTACCTCACGATTTACAACGAGCCGGTCGTGCAGCCAGAAGAGCCAGACAACCTTGATGTCGAGGGGCTGCTCAAAGGACTCTATTTACTCAAGACAGGTCCGGCCATTGACGGACCGAAAGCGACCATCCTTGCATCGGGAGTAGGAATGGCGTGGGCTCTTGAGGCTCAAGAACTCCTCGCCCAAGACTGGGGCGTGAGCGCGGATGTGTGGTCCGTGACGTCGTGGAACGAACTTCGCCGGGACGGGGTTGAAGCACACCGCCACAATTTCCTCCACCCCGACCAGCCGCAGCGCACTCCGTTTGTGACCCAGAGATTGCAGAGCGCAGAAGGTCCTATTGTCGCCGTCAGCGACTTCATGCACAGTGTGCAGGACCAAATTCGAGAATTTGTCCCTGGCACCTACCTCACGTTAGGTGCCGATGGCTTTGGTTTCAGCGACACTAGACCCGCCGCGAGGCGTCACTTCGCTATCGACGGGCCCTCGGTGACAGCGAGGGTTCTTCAGCAGCTAGCCGGAGAAGGCAAGGTAGCACCCGATGCTCTCCACCAGGCGATTACGAAGTATCGCCTCCTTGATGTCACAGCCGGAACGAGCGGGTCCGCGGGCGGAGAGGCCTGAGCCAGCCCTCGCTGCACGCTCGAGAACCATCATGCCTAACGCCATGACGAAGAAGCAGACTCTGGCTTGGTTGCGAAATATCTCCGGGGACATGGCCAGTGCCACTCTGGCGAGGTTGGATCGAGATTTGCCGTGGTATCGAGACATGCCACCCAGTCGACGATCTGCGGTGGGAATGGTGGCCCAAACCGGAATCTCGTCTTTCATCAGTTGGTATGAGTCCCCCCATTCGACACCGTGGATTGCCTCCGATGTTTTTGGTGTTGCGCCGAGGGAATTGTTGCGATCGGTAAGTCTGCAGCAGACGTTGCAGCTCATCAAAGCGACTGTTGAGGTTGTCGAAGACTATTTGAAGGACGCCCCAGATGAGTTGAGAGAGGGAATCCTTCACTACTCCCGAGAAATTGCTTTTGCCGCAGCAGACGTCTATGCCCGCGCTGCTGAGGCGAGGGGGCTCTGGGACGCCAGGCTCGAAGCGTTGGCCGTGGATTCGATTCTCAGTGGTGAGTACGACCAGGAGCTCCCCTCCAGGATTGCGGCCTTGGGTTGGACAGGACATGGAGAGGTCTCGGTCTTGGTAGGCACGAGTCCTCGGATGGTCGATGTCGACGCAATTAGGCGAATCGCGAGACATCACAACGCCGATGTGTTGATTGGTGTTCAGGGAAATCGGCTCGTCGTCGTGGTCGGGCGTCGCCTCGATGATGAGTCGCTCCCAGGGGAACTTCACTCGTTTGGAAGTATCGCCCTCGCTCTGGAAAGCATGTTTGGGCCCGGAACCTTCGTGGTGGGACCCACAGTTCCAGCCGTGGTCGATGCGGTAAAAAGCGCAAAAGCAGCGCTCGCCGGTTTTTCAGTCGCGAAAGGCTTGAGAGAACCGGCGCGACCTCTCATGGCTGATGATGTCCTTCCTGAGAGGGCGTTGGCGGGCGACCCCCAAGCTAGAAGAGCCCTCATACACAGCATTTACGAACCGTTGAGGGACCATCCACTCGATTTGCTGGGCACAGTGTGGACGTATTGCGAGACAGGACACTCACTCGAGGGCACCGCGAGGGAATTGTTTGTGCACCCCAATACGGTTCGATATCGGCTCAAAAAGGTTACCGAAGTGGTGGAGTGGGATCCAGGGTCTCCGAGAGACGCTTTCACTCTCCATGTCGCCCTTATCGTGGGAGCGATGAGTGAACCGAACGCGAACCCAACTCCGGGTCCGCGAGCTACGCTGTAGAACTTCTACAGTGTTGCTCGGCACTTATGGGCAGTGCCCACCAAACGCTTCGTTTCGAGAATCGAGAGACTAGAGACCATGTTTGTGATTGCAGCGCCTGGCCAGGGCTCTCAAAAACCGGGATTCCTCGAGCCTTGGCTGGATACCCCAGGTGCGAGGGACACCCTCCAGAATTGGTCCGACGTAACGGGGGTGGACCTTCTTACCCACGGAACCATCAGCGACCAGGACACCATCAAGGACACCGCCGTAGCACAACCCCTGATTGTGGCTGCCGGGATCTTGACTGGGAGAGCCCTCTTGAATGCTCTCCCCGCTGGAGTTAGCGTGGCGATGGCGGGTCACTCCGTCGGAGAGTTCACCGCCGCTGCACTCGCAGGAGTCATCAGCGACGAAGACGCACTGCGGCTGGTCTCGCTGCGTGGCCGGGCAATGGCGGAGGCTTCGGCCCGCATACCAACTGGTATGGCTGCTGTGATAGGAGGAGAGGCCGCTGAACTGGAGAAATCGCTTTCCCACTTCGGGTTGTTTGCAGCCAATTACAACGGTGGAGGCCAGACTGTGGTCGCTGGCGAACTCAGCTCCTTGAGCGCTCTGGCAGAAAATCCTCCGGCCGGCAGTCGCGTCATCCCGCTCCAGGTTGCGGGAGCATTCCATACGACCTATATGGAAAGCGCAGTAGCGACGTTGGCCGAGGCAGCAGCCTCCATCTCTTCTCGCCCGGCCACCTATCCGCTGTATACAAATCGAGATGGCTCCAGAGTTGATGAATCCCACGCAGTGGCATATCTAGTAGATCAGGTGGCGAGGCCGGTTCGGTGGGACAGGTGTATGGAATCCTTCATCAAGGACGGCATTCAGGGCATGATGGAACTTGCCCCCGCGGGAGCACTCGTGGGTTTGGCAAAGCGAGCCCTGAAGGGAGTACCCACTGTGGGCATCACGACTCCAGACGATCTTGCGTTGGCCCATGAGATGGTGTTGAACACATGAGCCCACTTATTCAGCCCACGGGCGCTCGTTACACGCGCATCATGGCCCTCGGAGCCGCGCGCGGTGATCTCGTGGTCAGCAATGACGACATTGCAGGACCGATTGACTCCTCGGATGAATGGATCCGCCAGCGCACCGGGATTATCGAGCGCCGGCGCTCATCTGATGACCAGAGCGCTGTCGACTTGGCCGAAATTGCATCCCGGGAAGCAATCAAGAAGGCTGGAATTGACGCGTCAGCAATTGATGCCGTCATAGTCGCCACCATTAGCAACGAAGTGCAGACACCGTCGATGGCCTCATTGCTCGCGGATCGGGTCGGCGCAACACCTGCAGCGGCGTATGACATTTCTGCTGCCTGCGCGGGATACACCTACGGAATCGCACAAGCAGATGCGCTCATTCGCTCTGGGGCGGCCCACTATGTGCTGGTCGTCGGTGCCGAGAAACTCAGCACTCTGGCCAAACCCACGGACCGAAGTATCTCTTTCTTGCTCGGAGATGGCGCGGGAGCCGCAATAGTGGGGCCCAGCGACGACATCGGAATCGGCCCAACTCTGTGGGGCTCTGATGGTTCAAAGTGGGATGCGGTAGGAATGGACCGGCCTTTGAAGGAAGCGTTTGACGACCCTGAAGGACACTTCCCGACCCTTCGCCAAGACGGTCAAACAGTTTTCCGGTGGGCGGTGTGGGAAATGGCCAAAGTGGCGAAAGAAACCCTGGAAAAATCGGGGGTTTCGCCCGAAGAACTGACCGCATTTGTTCCCCACCAAGCCAATATGCGCATCATCGACGAGTTTGCCAAACAGCTTGGTCTTCCGGACTCCGTGTTGATTGCCAGAGACATCCAAACGACCGGCAACACGTCTGCTGCGTCCATCCCGCTCGCGATGCACCGACTATTGGAAGAACACCCCGAGGCCTCTGGGGGCCTTGCGCTTCAAATCGGGTTCGGAGCGGGACTCGTCTATGGCGCGCAGGTTGTAAGACTCCCCTAAACCACCGAGGGCTAGCCCTAAGATTGGAGCCGGTCCCGAATAACCCAAGGAAGAGGAAACCCATGGCTCACTCAGCTGACGAAGTACTTGCCGGACTCGCCGAGCTCATCAATGACGAGACCGGTATTGCCACCGATCAGGTCGCAATGGACAAATCCTTCACCGATGATCTCGACATCGACTCGATTTCTATGATGACAATCGTCGTGAACGCCGAAGAGAAGTTTGACGTGAAGATTCCCGACGATGAGGTCAAGAACCTCACCACCGTCGGCGAAGCGGTTGAATTCATCACCAAGGCGCAAGGCTAAACACCATCCTCCCCTGAGGGCACCGCTATGGCCACCGTCGTTGTCACTGGTATTGGCGCTACATCACCCCTTGGTGGCGACGTAGCTTCAACCTGGAAGGCTCTGCTCGCCGGTGAATCTGGTGTTACGACCCTCGAGCAGGACTGGGTTGCCGAGCACGACCTTCCGGTGACATTTGCCGGTCAGGCCAAAGTCAAAGCGGAAGATGTCTTAGAGAGGCAAGAATTCAAACGCCTCGATCCTTCCGCTCAGCTGGCACTCATTTCGGCCAGAGAGGCATGGGCTGACGCCGGAGCCCCGTACGTCGCACCAGAGCGAATCCTCGTTGATTACGCCACCGGGATTGGGGGACTCTGGACGCTCTTGGATGGCTGGGACACGCTGCGCGAAAAAGGCCCCAGACGGGTGCTGCCCATGACCATTCCAATGTTGATGCCCAACGCTGCTGCCGCTGCGGTGAGTATGGCACTCGGTGG
>JBJOIK010000039.1:0-10179 GCA_046047135.1 Actinomycetota bacterium | reverse complement strand
CGAAGTGAACTTGACCAACGTTCCAGGTCGGGGGGGTGCAGAGCCAGAGGACATTACAGCCCTCGCCGAGCAGATCCTCGGCACAGAACGCCTGAGGTTGCGGGGGCTCATGGCTGTAGCCCCCATCGATGAGGAGCCAGCGAGAGCTTTTGACCGGGTGGTGGGCTACCACCAAAACCTGTTGAGCCTCGCTCCTAGTGCATCCGACCTGTCCTTGGGAATGTCAGGGGACTTCGAGGAGGCGATTTCTCGCGGCGCGACACACCTGCGCATAGGAAGCGCAATTACCGGGAAAAGACCTGGTGGACCCTAGCCTTAAAGGGTCAACCTGCACACAAAGGGGCACACCATGGCAAATCCACTACGTAAGACACTGGAGTTCCTCGGACTCGCCGAAGAGTCTTTTGACGGCCAGCAGCCTCAGAAGGCTGCTTCCGAGCAGCCCGCCCCGCGTGCCACCGTCACACCGTTGCGCCGTGGCTCAAAGAATGGGGTGAGTGATGTGAACGAGATTTTGACGGTCCACCCTAAGAAGTACGATGACGCCAAAGTCATTGCAGAGACCTTCCGGGAGGGCATCCCGGTCATCATCAACCTCACCCAGATGAGTGAGGCTGAAGCCCGGCGCTTGGTCGACTTTTCTAGCGGCCTGTCGCAGGGTCTCCGCGGTCACATCGAGCGTGTGACACCCAAGGTCTTTTTGCTGTCTCCCTCTCACGTTCTGGTGAGCGGAGAAGGAGACGGTGTCGAGTCTGAACTCGACGCATCACTGACCGATTAGGCGAAAACCCGGGTTCCGCCCGGCATAATGGTGGTCTCATGGTCTCCGTCATTGCCACTGTCGTATACGTAGCGATTTACGTGTTCTTTATTGCCCTCTGGGTGCGCTTCGTCTTTGACTGGATCCGAGTATTCTCGAGGTCTTTCCACCCCAAAGGCGTGGTCCTCGTCGCCGCGGAGGCCGCGTATTCGCTGACTGACAAACCCTTGGCCGCGGTACGCCGAGTGGTCCCCACAATTCGCTTTGGTGGCGCGGGAATTGACCTGGGGTGGAGCGTCTTGATGATAGCCACGCTTATTGTCATGTCGGTCGTGGGGTCGTTTCGCTAGAAATGGCAATTGTCCGATTCACCGCGCTAGGGTAGTGGGCGGGATAAGCCAGTCCTGTGACACCGGTGCGTGTTGCTCCGAGATATAAGAGGTTTGAGAGATGGCGCTAACTCCTGAGGACATTGTTAACAAGCGTTTTCAGTCCACTAAATTTCGCGAAGGCTACGACCAGGATGAGGTCGACGATTTTCTCGATGAGGTTGTCATCGAAATGCGTCGAGTGGTCGCCGAGAATGATGAACTATCCCAGAAGCTAGCCGCGAGTGAAGCCCGTATCGCCGAGCTTCAGCGTGGTGGCGGATCTACATCTTCTGTTGGCGTCACACCGTTGCCTACTGCGGGGGGTGACGTAGTGGAAGCCGATAACGCCAATAACCTTCTTCAACTCGCTCGCAGACTGCACGAGGAGCACGTGCGCGAAGGAATTCAAAAGCGCGATGAACTCATCGCTGAGGGACACGCTCAGGCGGCCCGTATTGTCCAAGAGGCGGAGACGGAGCACCGGCAGCTTTTGGAGCGCCTGAGAGCCGACCGCAAGACCATCGAAAACTCCGTGGAAGAGTTGAGGAACTTTGAGCGCGAATATCGGTCGCGCTTGCGTGAGTTCATCAACCAACAGTTGGCAGGTCTCGAGACCACATCCGCTCCCGCGCACCAACCAGAAGGTGTGTAGCTCACAGCAAGCAGACGCCACTGACCCTGTTGAAGTTACTTCGGGGGTCATATCGTGGTAGAGACAAGGTCGCTTCCTATTCCTGAGGGCTTAGGGGGAGAACGGCTCGACGTCGTGTTATCGCGCCTTTTTGGTTTTTCCCGAGCGTTTTCGCAGACCGTGATCGAGAATGGCGGTGTGCTCGTCGATGGTCACGCCGCGCTCAAGAGTGACCGAGTTCGTTCAGGGAGCCACCTCGATGTGACTTTTGAGCCCAAAAGGGCCCCCACGGTGGAACCCATCATCGTCGAGTCCATGGCGATTCTCTATGACGATGATGATGTTGTCGTTGTTGACAAACCCCCGGGCCTCGCAGCTCACCCGGCTCCCAGCTGGGATGGGCCTTCTGTTTTGGGCGCCCTCGCTGGCGCAGGCTATCGAATTTCCACCTCTGGGCCTCCTGAGCGCCAAGGGATCGTTCATCGACTGGACGTTGGTACCTCGGGGGTGATGGCGGTAGCGAAGAGTGAAGTTGCCTACAGCAAGCTCAAACGGGCCTTCAAAAACCGCGAGGTACACAAGATTTATCACGCCCTGGTTCAGGGGCATCCGGATCCCAGTGCCGGAACAATCGATGCTCCTATTGGGCGGCATCCCAGTTCTTCCTGGAAATTCGCCGTGGTAGCAGGTGGACGCGAATCCATCACGCACTACGAAAGCATCGAGTCCTACCCTGGAGCCACTCTGCTGAGGGTGAGCCTCGAAACGGGGCGTACCCACCAGATCCGTGTCCACATGTCAGCGCACCGTCATCCGATAGTGGGGGACACGCTCTACGGGGCAGATCCGACGCTGGCGGAGCGTTTGGGGCTCGACAGGCAGTGGCTTCACGCCAGCGAACTCGATTTCACTCATCCCGTGACAGGGAAGCCCGTGCACGTCGAATGCGATTTTCCGGACGACCTTAAGGTGGCACTTGAGCGCTTGAAAGCGTGAGTCTAGGTGCGCCTCCCGCCAGGCCTCGGTCGCCGGTTTACTCTAGAGGTCCAGGATTGCCAAGGAGACCGGTGTGAGTTCATCGAATGACTCTTTTGCACATTTACACGTGCATACGGAGTATTCGATGCTCGATGGTGCAGCCAAGATTCAGGATCTCGTCAGCGAAGTAGCGAGGCAAGGCATGCCCGCAGTCGCTATGACTGACCACGGGGTCATGTTTGGTGCATACGAATTCTGGAAGACGGCGACGACCGCTGGAATCAACCCGATTATTGGGATTGAGGCGTACGTCACTCCAGGAACCCATCGAACTGATCGGACAAGGGTCAAATGGGGTAACGGCGGAGAAGACGACGTCTCTGGGTCCGGCGCCTTCACTCACATGACTCTGTTGGCAGAGACGACAGAGGGTATGCACAACCTGTTCAGAATGTCATCGCTTGCCTCGCTAGAGGGCTACTACTTCAAGCCACGCATGGATCGTGAACTTCTCCAGCGCTATGCCAAGGGTGTGATCGCTACCACTGGGTGCCCGAGCGGCGAGATTCAGACCAGGTTAAGGCTTGGCCAGTACGACTTGGCACTCGCAGCAGCGGCTGAATTCCGCGACATTTTTGGGGCTGACAACTACTTCGTCGAGCTCATGGATCATGGATTGGGAATCGAAAAACGGGTAATGGCAGACCTGCTGAGACTCGCCGAGGAACTTGGCATACCGCTTCTTGCGACAAACGATCTGCACTACACCAAAGCTGACGACGCAGACGCTCATGCGGCCCTTTTGTGCGTCCAATCCGGGTCGACTCTCGATGATCCCAAGCGGTTCAAGTTTGACTCCGGAGAGTTTTATGTGAAGTCGGCAGCGCAAATGCGACACCTGTTTGCAGACACACCGCAGGCCTGTGATAACACCTTGCTCATAGCTTCGAGGGTGTCTGTTCAGTTCGATGAACAGGCTAATTACATGCCTAAATTCCCTGTTCCCGACGGTTTTACCGAGGACAGTTTCTTCGCGAGCGAGGTGGAGCGGGGCTTGAAAGCCCGCTACCCAGGGGGAGTTCCCGATCGGGTCAAGGCTCAAGCCGAATACGAAATTGGTGTCATTTCACAAATGGGTTTCGCCAGTTATTTCCTCGTCGTCGCGGACTTCATCAACTGGGCGAAAGAGCGTGGCATCCGGGTGGGTCCGGGTCGAGGTTCTGGCGCCGGATCGATGGCAGCATTCGCCATGCGCATCACGGAACTCGACCCACTGGTACACGGACTAATTTTTGAGCGCTTCCTCAACCCGGACCGGGTGTCGATGCCTGACTTTGATGTTGATTTCGACGAACGCAGGCGCGGTGAAGTAATCCGGTACGTAACCGAGAAATATGGCGACGATCGGGTGGCGCAGATTGTTACGTTCGGCACCATCAAAGCGAAACAGGCCCTCAAGGACGCATCACGAGTCCTCGGTTTCCCGTTCGGCATGGGGGAGAAGCTGACGAAACTGATGCCCCCGGGCGTCATGGGGAAGGAAATGGCTCTCGATGGGGTCACCGATAAGAACCACGAGCGCTACCGGGAAGCCGCCGACTTGAGAGCGGTGGTTGAGAGCGATGCCGACGCGAAGAAGGTGTTTGAGACCGCACTGGGGCTTGAGAACCTGAAAAGGCAGTGGGGAGTTCACGCGGCCGGTGTGATCATGTCCAGTGAACCGCTCATGGACATCATCCCCATCATGCGCAGGGAACAAGACGGGCAAATCGTGACTCAGTTTGATTTCCCCGCCTCAGAGGCCCTCGGGCTTGTCAAGATGGACTTCCTGTCACTTCGGAATTTGACAATCATCGACGATGCGCTGGATAACATCGAGGCGAACCGCGGTCTACGCCCAGTTCTTGAAGAGCTGACCCTCGATGACCAGAAGGCGTATGAGCTTTTAGGCCGAGGGGACACTCTGGGGGTTTTCCAACTCGACGGCGGGCCGATGCGAAGCCTGTTGAGGTTACTCAAACCCGACAGTTTTGAGGATATTTCTGCTGTGTTGGCTCTGTATCGACCGGGACCGATGGGAGCGGATTCTCACACCAACTATGCGTTGCGGAAGAACGGGGTCCAAGACATCACACCCCTTCATCCCGAGCTCGCAGATGCTCTTGAAGAAATCCTGGGGGAAACCTACGGTCTGATTGTCTATCAAGAGCAGGTGATGGAGATTGCTCAGAAACTCGCCGGATACACGCTTGCTCAAGCCGACCTCTTGCGCCGCGCGATGGGGAAGAAGAAGAAGGAAGAGCTCGATATTCAGTTTGAGACTTTCCGATCCGGAATGATGGCTCATGGTTTTTCCGATGACTCCGTGACCGCCCTGTGGGAGGTCCTCGTTCCGTTCTCTGATTACGCCTTCAACAAGGCCCACTCGGCCGCGTACGGGATGATTTCCTACTGGACTGCCTATCTGAAAGCCCACTATCCGGCCGAATACATGGCGGCGCTTCTAACCAGTGTGAGTGACCAGAAAGACAAGTCGGCCATCTACCTCAACGAGTGTCGTCGGATGGGAATTAAGGTTCTGCAACCGGACATCAACGAGTCCCAAGCAACCTATAGTGCTGTGGGCGACGACATTAGGTTTGGCCTCGCTGCCATCAGAAATGTCGGCGTTGGGGTTGTCGACGCGATTCGTGCGACACGAGAAGCTTCTGGCCATTTCAGCTCATTCCACGATTTCGTGAAAAAAGTCCCCTCGTCAGTGCTGAACAAGAGAACCGTCGAGTCTCTCATCAAGGGAGGAGCCTTCGACGGGCTCGGTCACACCAGGCGCGCCCTGTTTGACATCCATGAGACTGTGGTCGAATCTGCCGCGAGAGAGAAGAGAGCCGAGGAACACGGGGACGTCGGGTTTGATTTTGACAGCCTGTTTGAATCAACAGGGACCGCACCCACGCAAGTCGTACCCGATCGACCTGAATGGTCAAAAAAGGAATTACTGAGTCTCGAGCGGGACATGCTGGGGCTTTATGTTTCTGACCACCCACTCGGCGGGCTCGAGGTCACGCTGGCCAGGGAGGCAGAGCTGACTATCGCTGATTTACTCGCCTCGGAGAAAGAGGACGGCGAAGCTGTCACCATTGCGGGTCTCATCACGAGCGTCAGCCACCGGGTGGCACGCAGCAGCGGAAACCCCTATGCCCAAGTCACTATTGAAGACTTTGGCGGAGAAATATCGGTGATCTCGGTTTGCACGCTATCGAGATGGTTCCGCTAGATGTGAGCAAGAAAATCAGCGATGAGCCCTTAACGCTGACGGTTCCTGAATCGTTCGCAACGGTTCCGGTGTTGACGGCCCTCGATGAGGCCCTCGGTCGCCATGAGGGAAGCGCCCAGGTCCGATTACGGCTTGTGAAATCCGGGGTCGCCAGGGTGTTCGAACTGCCCCGAACGGTCAGTGTGACAGAGGACCTCATTGGAGAAGTCAAGAGCCTCCTCGGCTCCTCCTGTCTTAGTAGCTAGAGCGGGGCTACGGCGCGATACTCACGCCCTTGGTACACCAGAGCCGTCTGGTTCTCACCCATGGCCCCGCCGGTGATCCTCACGGCCACCATGGCGCTGAATTCGACCTCGGTAACCGCGACCACGGTGGCTTTCAGCCACGCGTGAGCGTTCTTGAGAAGCGGCAATCCATCAGGACCTGGCGCCCAATGGTCGCCTGCGAATCTCTCGTGAGATTCACCTGCCATGATTTTGGCAACCTCGACATTGTCGGTGCCCAGCATGTGAATCAGAAGGGGAGTCCCCACTGAGATGGACCTCCACGAGCTTGCCGTCTGGGTCATGTTAAAACTCGCCAAAGGAGGCGCTGCCGACAGAGAAGCGAGCGATGTTGCGATGAACCCTGTGGGGGATCCGTCCTTTTTCAGCAGCGTCACTACAGCAACACCGGCGCCATGCCGGCGAAAAGCTTCGAGGAAAGCGGTCGAGGGGCTGAGATCTTCTGGAGTTGTCATCACGACCATCTTAAGTCACAACCCTCAGTGTTTATTCCCGGTCCCGGATACGATGGGACCGTCATGATGAGGATCCTCGACCTGCGAGACGTCGCGCTCACACCGAAGAATTCTGGGAACTTTGTTCCCAGGCTAGAAGTGCACGCCGATGCCCTCGAAGACACTGTGTCGGCGCTGATGGCGGAGGTAAAGACTGAGGGCTCCGCGGCGCTTCGCCGCCAGGCCGAGACGTTTGATGGTGTTGCGCCGGGGTCAATTCGGGTTAGCGAGGCGGATCTGAAGAAGGCCGCGTCAGAACTGGATTCCGCACTCAAGAAGGCACTCGAGGAGTCAATTCGTCGAGTGAGGGCGGCCTCAGAGGATATGGTGCCAGCCTCGGTAGTGACGAACTACCATTCGGGGGGACAGGTTATGACCCGTTTTGTCCCCGTCGATCGCGCAGGCGTCTACGTTCCTGGCGGCAAAGCTGTGTATCCCTCGAGCGTGGTGATGAACGTTGTTGCAGCGCAAGCCGCCGGTGTCACCGACATTGTTCTGGTCTCGCCCCCTCAACAAGATTTCGCTGGGGCAATCCACCCTACGATCGCAGCCGCAGCTCACCTGCTTGGCGTCACAGAGGTGTACGCCATGGGGGGTGCAGGAGCGATCGCGGCACTGACCTGGGGGGTTCCTGACCTTGCTCTAGAACCCGTGTCGGTCATTACGGGGCCTGGGAATCGATACGTTGCGACTGCGAAGAAGCTTGTCAAGGGCCACGTCGCCATTGATTCAGAGGCCGGACCAACCGAAATTTGCATCATCGCGGATGAGACGGCTCACCCCGAGTTGATTGCCGCGGATTTAGTGTCCCAGGCCGAACACGATGAGCTCGCATCGGCAATTCTGATTACCACCTCGATGGAATTGGGGGAGCGGGTTCAGCTGGCACTGGCTCGAAAAGTGGACGCTACTCACCATCGAGCGCGCGTGCGAGAGGCTCTGACTGGGCAACAATCAGCGCTCATGGTGTTGGATTCCCTTTCGCAGTGCATCGACATGGCTAATGCGGTGGCCTCGGAACACCTTGAGGTAATGGTGGAGAATCCCGATATTGTTCTTGACGGTATTCGACACGCGGGGGCCATTTTTGTCGGAAACTACACACCAGTCAGTGCGGGTGACTATCTCGCCGGATCCAATCACGTTCTGCCGACCGCCGGCACTGCCCGATTCACCTCAGGCCTTTCGCCTTTCACGTTCTTGAAAACCCAGCAGGTCGTGGAATATGACGAAGCGGGGTTGCAGGCAATTTCGGACATGATTGTCACTTTGGCCAAGGCGGAGAATCTGCCCGCCCATGGGGATGCCGTGCTGGAGAGATTTGCGGAAACTACAGAACTATAGGCTTGGTACACCATGTATTGCCCTTTTTGCCGACACCCCGATAGTCGCGTAATCGATTCCAGGACCAGCGATGACGGTGTCTCGATTCGTCGCCGTCGGCAATGTCCGGAATGCGGTCGACGCTTTTCGACATTGGAAACCGCGAGCCTGAGCGTAATCAAGCGAAGTGGCGTCACCGAGCCCTTTTCGAGGGAAAAAATCGCAGCAGGTGTAAAGAAAGCGTGCCAAGGCAGACCGGTTACTGACCAGGATCTGGCCCAGTTAGCCCAGCGAGTGGAGGAAACAATCCGGCAAACCGGCGCATCCCAGGTCGATGCGAATGAGATTGGCTTAGCCATTCTGGAGCCTCTGAGAGAACTCGACGAGGTGGCCTACTTGCGATTTGCCTCGGTGTATCAAGCATTTGACAGTCTGGATGATTTCGAAGACGCCATCGACTCTTTACGGGCCACACCTACTGACACTGCGGAAAAATCTTGATGTACGAGGCCATTTTTTCCGTTCTCAAACGCCTCGACCCCGAACTAACCCACCACCTCGGCATGCTGGTCGTCAAGTTTGCCGGAATTCCTTTTGTGTCCTCGATCCTCCGGCGCAGAACCCGCCTCTCACCCGCTATGCAGGTTCGCGCTATGGGCCTGATTTTTGAATCGCCTCTCGGGTTAGCTGCCGGCTTCGATAAGAACGCCGAAGCAATTCGGGGGTTCTATGCCCTCGGTTTCGGGCACGTGGAGGTGGGAACGGTCACCCCTCGCCCCCAGCCTGGAAACCCTCAACCCAGGTTGTTTCGTTTGCCCTCCGACGAAGCCCTTCTTAATCGGATGGGTTTCAATAACCAGGGTGTAGCGAGAATGAAACAGCGCCTTGAGCGACTCCGGAGGAGAGGTGGCAAGCTGCCGGTTATCGGAGTGAATATCGGCAAGAACAGAGACACCCCGCTCGAGAAAGCAATCGACGATTATGTCGTGTGTACCAGGGAGCTCGCGGAGTTGGCGGATTACCTCGTCGTGAACGTCAGTTCACCGAACACCCCAGGGCTGAGGGGACTTCAAGACACACAGAGCCTAAAACCGTTGCTCGAGGCGGTCCTGACTCAGGCAGGCACCACACCGGTGTTGGTAAAGATTGCTCCGGACATGTCCGATGGCGCCATAGCGGACGTGGTCAAGCTGGTTCGAGCCCTCAAGCTTGCAGGAATTGTGGCAACTAACACCACAACGTCTCGAGAGGGGCTCTTCACCAATCCAGACACCATCGAAGCGATGGGCGATGGGGGAATATCTGGCCGCCCGCTTGCCGATCGGTCACTCGATGTTCTGGGGCTGATTAGGCAGACACTCCCTCGGGAATATTGCGTGATGAGCGTCGGCGGAGTCTTTACCGGCGAGGATGTACACGAACGGATTCGAGACGGAGCGACCCTCGTGCAGGCATACACGGGCTTCGTCTATCGTGGACCGTTCTTTGCAAGTAAGGTCTTGCGGGAGATGGAGAACACACCCTAACTGGGCTTCTCGCCTCGTTTCACCTGAGGCTTAGGCAATCGCAGGCCTCGCATCTGGAGCGACCTCGTCGCTGCATACCAGCGGACGCCATTGTCGACTTTGTCAGCCCCGTACTTGGCCCGCAAACCTTTCTGAACACCGTATCCGACGAGGAACGCGTCCAGAATGGTGAACAGGAAGAACACCCACAACGCCACAATCGCGATGAACTGCGCTTCAAGGGAGGGCAGAAATGTGGCAATGATGACGGCGAACATAATGGGGATGAGGAATTCCCCAAAATTCCAACGGGCGTCAACGTAATCTCGCACCCACTTGCGCTGAGGGCCCTTGTCTCTGAGCGGGAGGAAGCGCTCCTCTCCGTTAGCCATGCCCAGTCGGGCGCGTTCACGCTCTTTTGCGAGCCTGGCGCGCGCCTCTTTTCTATTGTTGGAAACCAGGGGACGTTTGTGTTCTGCTTCACGGTCGCGCCTACGGGGGGTGGGGCGGCCTTTCCCGGCAGCGTCTGGACCGCTCTCTTCACCTGTTACAGATTCCT
>JBJOIK010000038.1:0-6108 GCA_046047135.1 Actinomycetota bacterium | reverse complement strand
TTGCTTGCTGAATAGAGAGTGCCTCGGGGTTCGATGTGGCGGCGAGCACAAACACGCCCTTTCCGTTCTCAGCAGCAAGGTCGAGGACGGGGGTTAGTGCCCCGAGTCCCTGGTAGGGCACTACGGTGAGTGCATCCACCTCAAAATCGGCTCCGGGACTCAACCAGGCGGTGGCATAACCCTCCATCGTGGAACCGATGTCGCCCCTCTTTGCGTCTCCGATAACGAAAAGTCCTGAACTCCGAAGTTGACCGATAACAGAGCTGAGGATCCCCATTCCCTTCACGCCGTGTCGTTCAAAGAACGCAACCTGCGGTTTCACCAGACGAGTCTTGGACTCGCCGAGCAAGTTCACCATCTCCTGCGCAAAGCTCTCCAAGCCCGCTGGGGTGTCCTGGCGACCCCAGGCTTCGAGGATCGAGGGATGCGGATCAATCCCGACACAGAGCTGATGGCCGGTGTGAGGGAGCACGTGGTGGGTCATGTGAGGCTTGCCTCCCTTCGGGCCTGGTAGTCCTGCAGGCTGGTCACCTCAGGGGTCTCTGGTCTGTGTTCAAGAGACGCAACAGCTGCCCCCACCTGTGCAATCGTGGTGAAGAGGGCTTTGTCGGCAGCGACGGTGGCAGTCCGAATTTCGTAACCGTCAGCCCTCGCGTTCCGACCCCGCGGGGTATTGATCACGATGTCGATAGCGTCCTCCGCGATCAAGTCAACAACACTGGGACCTTCGATCTCACTCGAGGATTCGGTGTGCTTGCGCACCACCTGCGCCTCGATACCGTAGCGAGAGAGAGTCTCCGCGGTTCCCTCCGTTGCCATGATGGTGAAACCGAGCTGGCTGAGACGAAGCACCGGCAGGACCACACTCCTCTTGTCTCGGTCCGCGACGGATACAAACACGGTTCCATGATCGGGCAGGCCTCCATAGGCCGCGTCTTGGCTCTTCGAGAAAGCTTTCGGGAAAGTTGAATCTATTCCCATTACCTCTCCTGTAGACCTCATTTCTGGCCCGAGAATTGAGTCCACGATGTCTCCCGAGGGGGTTCTGAACCTCTTGAACGGCAGCACTGCCTCCTTTACCGCAACAGGAGAGTCCATGGAGGGCCTTCTGCCATCCGTGGCAGGGAGAATTCCCTCACGGATGAGGGACTTGATGGACGAGCCAGCCATCACCAGGGAGGCAGCTCTGGCGAGCTGGATACCCAATGCCTTCGAGACAAACGGCACTGTTCTACTGGCCCGAGGATTAGCTTCCAGGACGTACAAGACACCCGCGGCGACAGCGAACTGAACGTTCAAGAGGCCACGAACACCAATCCCCTGTGCCAGCTTCTCGACCGCTTCGCAGACGGTGTCGACGACGTCACGACCGAGAGTCACAGGTGGGAGCGTGCACGCCGAGTCTCCCGAGTGAATACCGGCTTCCTCGATATGTTCCATCACTCCGCCGATATAGAGGTCTTGTCCATCGAAGAGGGCATCGACGTCAATCTCTACGGCGTCATCGAGGAAGCGGTCAACCAACAGAGGCGCGTCCGGGCCCACGATCGCGAACTCTTCGATTCGCCGAAAGTAGTCCGCCAGAGAAGCATCGTCGTACACAATCTCCATACCCCTGCCCCCGAGGACATAACTGGGCCTTACCAGGACAGGGAAGCCAATGTCGTGCGCGATGGCGAGGGCTTCCTCGAAGGTGGTCGCAGTCCCATTTTTGGGCGCAACAAGACCAGCGTTGTCGAGGATGCGGGCAAACGAGCCACGCTCCTCCGCCAGATCAATGGCCGCAGGAGATGTTCCAAGAATGGGAACTCCCGCCTCCTCCAGGCCAGCCGCGAGGCCGAGAGCAGTTTGGCCTCCCAACTGAACTAGGACTCCCAGGAGCGTGCCCTCTGCGCTCTCCTGGTGAATCACCTCGAGAACATCCTCGAGGGTGAGAGGCTCAAAATAGAGGCGATCACTGGTGTCGTAGTCCGTAGACACTGTCTCCGGGTTGCAGTTGATCATGATGGTTTCATATCCCGCTTCTCGCAGGGCAAAAGCGGCATGAACACAGGAGTAGTCAAATTCGATGCCCTGACCGATTCGGTTGGGCCCCGAGCCGAGGATAATCACCTTGGTTTTCGTCGACGGTTCGACTTCGGAACTCAAGTCATAGCTCGAATAGTGGTAAGGCGTGTAAGCCGGAAACTCCCCCGCGCAGGTGTCCACCGTTTTGAAGACGGGTCTAATCCCTTGCCGATGGCGAGCAGACCGAACCTCTATTTCGGTGAGTCCGCGAAGCTGGGCAACCTGGGCGTCGGAAAGGCCGTGCTCCTTGGCAAACCGCAGAGTCTCAGAATCAAGCTCTGGTGCTTGGCGCACCTCCTCCGCCACCTCATTGATGAGGGCAATCTGATCCAGAAACCATGGATCAATGCCGGTCGCCTCGTACAGCGCTTCCACCGATGCTCCGCGCCGAAGCGCTTGCTGAACCGTCACGATGCGACCGTCCGTTGGCGTCGCAGCCTTAGCCACCAGGTCTGTCGCTGTAGCTTCCTGCGGACCCCAGTGGAATGAGCTGCCCCGTTGTTCGAGGGAACGAAGTGCCTTGTTGAGCGCCTGGGAGAAGTTCCTCCCGAGCGCCATTGCCTCGCCGACAGATTTCATGGTTGTCGTGAGGCTGCGATCAGCGAGTGGAAATTTTTCGAATGCGAACCGGGGCACCTTCACCACGACGTAATCCAAAGTGGGCTCAAACGAGGCCGGGGTTACCTTGGTGATGTCGTTGGGAATCTCATCGAGGCGATATCCCAGGGCGAGTTTGGCTGCGATCTTGGCGATGGGGAAGCCCGTGGCTTTAGAGGCGAGCGCCGAACTTCTCGAAACTCGAGGGTTCATCTCAATGACCACAACCCGACCATTCTCCGGGTTCACGGCGAATTGAATGTTGCACCCACCTGTATCAACACCGACTAACCGGATGATGGCAATGCCGATGTCGCGGAGTTTTTGGTATTCGCGGTCAGTCAGAGTCAAGGCCGGCGCGACGGTGATGGAGTCACCCGTGTGAACACCGACCGGGTCCACGTTTTCGATGGAGCAGACGACCACTGTGTTGTCTGCGCTATCGCGCATCAGCTCGAGCTCGTATTCTTTCCACCCCAAGATCGATTCTTCGAGTAACACTTCCGTCGTGGGACTTTGGTGGAGTCCATCAGTCACCATTCGCACCAATTCGTCGCGGTTATGGGCGAAGCCTGACCCTAGTCCCCCCATCGTGAAGGAAGGACGGATGACAAGCGGATATCCCAGGTCCTCGGCGAAGTCGATGGCCTCCTCGAGCGTTGTGGCGATATGGCTTCTGGCCACCTCGGCGCCAGCTTCAAGGACGAGTTCCTTGAATATTTGGCGGTCCTCGCCGCGCTGGATAGCCTCGAAGGAGGCCCCAATGAGTTCAACACCATGCTTCTCGAGAATGCCCTCTCTGTGCAGTGCCATAGCGGCATTCAACGCCGTCTGACCACCCAGAGTCGGCAAGATAGCGTCGGGCCTTTCCTTCTTGATGATGGCCTCGAGGACCGGCGTGGTGATGGGCTCTACATAGGTCTGATCCGCAAAACCGGGGTCCGTCATGATGGTCGCCGGGTTCGAGTTCACCAAGATCACCCGCACGCCCTCTTCTCTGAGGACGCGGCAGGCCTGGGTTCCGGAGTAGTCAAACTCTGCTGCTTGGCCGATCACAATCGGCCCCGAGCCGATAACTAGAACACTCGAAATGTCAGGACGTTTTGGCATCAGGCTGCGCCTCCTTCGCGCATCCCGTGATGTTCCAGAACTACGTCACGGAAACGGTCAAAAAGGTATGTGCTGTCGTGAGGGCCCGCTGCGGCTTCGGGGTGGTACTGCACTGAAAACGCTGGGATATCGAGCGCCCTCAAGCCCTCCACAACTTCGTCGTTGAGGCTCACGTGACTCACCTCGACCCGGCCAAATCCTGCAGGGGACTCCACCACCCCAGTCCGGGGAGCATCGACCGCGAAACCATGATTTTGGGCGGTAATTTCCACCTGGCCGGTGAGTTTATCCAGAACCGGCTGGTTGATTCCGCGGTGCCCATATTTGAGCTTGTAGGTGTCGAACCCCAGGGCGCGACCCAGCAGTTGATTTCCAAAACAGATTCCGAAGAAGGGAAGCCTCTCTTTCAAGGCGCTCTGAAGCAGGGTCACATGAGCTTCGCTCGCCGCGGGATCACCCGGTCCATTCGAGTAGAACAGCGCGACGGGGGAAATCGACATGACTTCCTCGTAGGTGGAGCTCGAGGGAATCACGTGGACATCGAAGCCCCTGGCCGCGAGGTGGTGCAGGGTCGACTCCTTCACCCCTAGGTCCAAGACGGCGAGTCTCCCCACCGAATTGCCGACAGCGGGAATAACCCTCATCTCACGGACACTGACGCTGTCTGAGAGATTTTGTCCCGACATTTCCGGCGCGGAACGCACCATCTCGACCTGCTGAGTTGGTGTGTAATCGAGGCCCTCGCCGCTGAAAATTCCCCCTCGCATGACCCCGGCCTCACGAAGAACAAGAGTGATAGCTCGTGTGTCGACGCCGCTCATTCCGACAATCCCGTCTGACTCTAGGTCGGAATCCAGGCTGCGAGTTGACCTGAAGTTTGAGGGCTTCCGGGCGGGATCTCGCACGACGAACCCTTCCACCCAGATTCTTCTGGATTCAGGATCTTCGTCATTCATCCCGGTGTTTCCAATATGGGGTGCAGTCATGACCACAATCTGGCCTGCATAACTGGGGTCGGTGAGCGTCTCCTGATAACCGGTCATTCCGGTGGAGAACACCGTTTCGCCGATGGTCACCCCTCGCTTGCCCCACGCATAGCCTTCAAATCGACTCCCGTCTTCGAGAACTAGGACCGCCCTATCCCTCTTCACTCAGCAACACCTCTCGCTCGTTGATCTTCTTCACTAGTGCAGTCCTGTCTGTCTCGACGATGCGGAAATAGCTCTCCAGTGGAAATCCGTTGATGTCCCACCTGACGAAGGTGAGGCCTTCGGGTTCGACGGCACGATCAATCGTCCATGTAGCCACCCCCGCTCTCAGCCCGTCGGCACCGGTCAACAACACAGGCCGCTCCCCTTGCGGGCGCACCACGAGGCCCTCCTTCGTTAGAGCGAGTGTTGTTTTTGCCCGATAACTGAGTGGTCCGATGGCGACACGCTCCAGCGGTTTGTCGGCCACGGTGGTAGCGACATACAGTCCGTCCACCTCATAGAAAACGGGGCTGTCTGGAATTTCTAGGATCAGTGACGCTTCCAGCTCGGTGTAGCGGGAGCGGCGGTTGAACCAACCCCAGCCAGCGAGCCCCAACGCAAGGAGCATCAGGGCGAGCATGATGATGGCGGCAGCTTCTTGAGTCATGACTCGTCCGCCTCTCTTTCCACTAGTTCTCCCTCTCGGACAGTGAGCACCCCGCCATAGAAGGTGAACATCGCCCTTCCTCGAAGGGACATGTCCCTATAGGGATTGTTGTGGCTCAAGCTTGCCCGAGGGTGTGGAGTTGTCGCAGTGGGGTCGACCAAGGTCAGGTGGGCTGGGGCACCCAGTGCCAGAGGGTTGTCATATCCACCGAGCCGCCCAATAGCAGCCGGTGCAGACGACATCACGCGGGCAATGTCCTGGTACCCCATCATCCCGCTTTCCACCATGGTGGTGATCGCGACACCGAGTGCGGATTCCAGTCCCAGCATTCCAAAAGCAGCCTCAGGGAAGGTCGTGTCCTTCGCTTCAGCCGGATGTGGCGCGTGATCTGTTGCTATCACATCGATAACACCTTCTGCGAGAGCCTGTCTCAGGGCAACGGTGTCAGACGTGGTCCGAAGAGGGGGATTCACTTTGAACAACGGGTCAAAACCAGTTACCAGTTCCTCTGTGAGGAGAAGATGGTGGGGGGTGACCTCTGCGGTGACGGCCACGCCCCGAGCCTTTGCTTCCCTAATCAGACCAACCGACCCCGAAGTGGAGACATGGCACACATGGAGTCTGGCCCCTTTTTATTAAGCAATTGCTATATTTTGTTCTATTTTGATATAGTCGTATATGGTTTGCCTTATGATT
>JBJOIK010000037.1:0-6233 GCA_046047135.1 Actinomycetota bacterium | reverse complement strand
CATGGGGTCGTCCTCGGTGCAACGCTCGCTTTCGACGACTGGGATTTCAACCTCGCCAACACCCCGACGATGCCGATTCTGGCCCCCGGCTTTGGCTACCAAGGCGCTGCGCTAAGCGACTGCCGAAAGGTTTTCTCTGCCTCCCAGCCGGTGCTGGCGGTAGTGGCGCGGTCTGTCCTGCAGGGAGGCCCAGGACCTTTCCTCAGCGCGGTGGCATCGGCGCATCGAGAGTTGAGTGAATGAACGCGGGATTTGACCCCGTCCACGCCTCTGCCTTAGGCGTGAAGATTCGACGAGAGCGGGCGCAGCTCAAGAAAGACCTGCAATCGGGCGCCAGGCACTTGATCCAGGCTTTTGACCAGGCCTCGGACGAGGGCGCTGACCCCGTTCTCGCGGGATTGCGAGTCGAATGGTTCCTTCGCGCCATTCCTGGTTTTGGAGCCACCAAGACTTCGCGACTGCTGGACTCGCTGGGGATACGCCCGAGCGCCACCCTCGGAGGGCTGCGAGTGAGGCAAAGGAGCGCCCTTCGCACCCACGTCGTGACCTTGTTCCGGAAGTATTATCCGCAGTTGCGCGGTATTGCAGTCATCTTGGTAGGCCCGAGCGGTGTTGGCAAAGGGACAATCGTGGAGTGGATTACATCCCGATTCCCCAACTTTGTCTTGAGCGTGTCGGCCACGACTCGCGCGAAGCGCGCGGGGGAGCGTGAAGGAGAGCACTATTTTTTCGTCACTCCTGAGAAGTTTGACTCACTGATTAGGGAGGGCGAGCTCGTGGAATGGGCGGTGGTGCACGGTGAGCACCGATATGGCACTCCTGGGGCACCCCTTGAGCAGCAGCTCGACGAGGGAAAAAACGTGATTCTGGAGATTGATGTTCAAGGAGCGAAGCGAGTCAAACGCAAGCTTTCTCGTTCGGTAGGAATTTTTGTTGCGCCGCCGTCATTCGAGGAATTGGAGGCCAGGTTGCGACGTCGCGGCACGGAAGACTCGAGGGAAATCGAGACTCGCTTGGCTACAGCGCGCTCAGAGTTGGCGGCCACGTCAGAGTTTGATTATGTAGTGATCAACAACTCCGTAGAGGACGCGGGGAAAACCATCGTAGACTTAGCTCTTGCGTCGAAAGACCTCAGGCTTCCAAGGAGAAAAAATGTCCCTGCACCGTGACGGCATCATTGAACCGCCCATCGACGAGCTTCTCGGCAAAGTTGACTCGAAGTATCAGCTCGTGATTTACGCGGCAAAGCGCGCCCGCCAAATCAACGCCTACTACTCCGACCTCGGTGATGGCAACATCTATGACCACGTCGGGCCCCTCGTGCCCTCGACCATTGACGAGAAGGCTCTCAGCATCGCGTTGCGCGAAATCAATGAAGGCAAACTCGTTTTACACCGCCCTAGCGCCTAGTCAGGCGTGTCCTCTCTGGAGGAATTGACATCATGCGAGTGATAGTGGGGGTGGCAGGAGGGATTGCCGCCTACAAGGCTGTCTCTGTCGTGCGCGAATTCGTGACACGGGGCGCTGATGTCACGGTGATCCCCACAGCCTCAGCGTTGAAATTTGTCGGGCTACCGACCTGGGAGGCGATTTCCAGGAATCCGGTGCCCACAGACCTCTTTGAGGGCGTGGCGGAAGTGCGCCACGTGGCACTTGGTCACAGCGCCGACTTGGTCGTTGTCGCCCCCGCCACCGCTCACACCCTCGCCTCAATGGCCGCTGGGTTAGCGGGTGATCTGCTAGGGACAACACTTCTTGCCACCAGGGCGCCCGTCCTTGTCGCCCCCGCCATGCACACAGAGATGTGGGAGCACGCTTCAGTCCAGGCCAACCTTGCCACACTCGTCTCACGAGGAATCAGCGTGGTTGGTCCTGAATCAGGACGCCTGACCGGTGATGATGCGGGCGTCGGCCGAATGTCTGAACCTGTCGACATCGTCGATGCCGGCTACCAGCTGGTGGCCCCCCAAAGCCTCCGTGGTAAGAAGGTCCTCATTTCAGCAGGGGGAACTAGAGAGGCCCTGGACCCGGTGAGGTTTATCGGGAACAGATCGAGTGGCGCGATGGGTGTCGCTCTCGCCGTGGCGGCTCGCGCCAGAGGGGCCGAGGTCACCCTCGTGCACGCCGCTATGGAGGTGTCGCTTCCGGGGGGCGTGACCCTGATCTCCGCCCCTACAGTCGCCGACATGGCTCAGGTGATGATCTCCCAGCAGCCCTCCCACGACATCGTCATCATGGCGGCAGCAGTAGCGGACTGGGTTCCAGAGAGTCCCTCTGCCGACAAAATCACGAAGAGTGGCGTGGGGGACGTCTGGAGCCCTGCCCTGCGCAAAAGCGTCGACATCCTCGCTGCATTGGGCGATGCAAAACCTCACGGTCAGTATTTGATTGGATTTGCTGCCGAGACCGAGAGCGATGAACGGGTTCTGTCGAGTCGCGCCCACGAGAAACTAGAGGCCAAGAAGGCTGATGCCATTGTTCTCAATCGGGTGGGTGAGACGGTAGGCTTTGGCGAAGTCGAAACTGACGTGACACTGTTTTTCAGAGCGAGCCCGCAGTCACACACATTCGAAGGTACAAAATCTTCCATTGCGGGGCAGCTACTCGACGCCCTGCCGTAGTCGTGAGGTAGGGCCGATGAGGTATTTCAGCTCAGAATCGGTGACTGAAGGTCACCCCGACAAGATGTGCGACCAGATTTCTGACGCGCTCCTGGATGCTTTCCTTGCAGGCGACAAGGAATCTCGGTGCGCCATCGAATCGCTCAGCGCCGGAAACATGATCCATGTCGCGGGAGAGGTGACCTCGTCCACCAAGGTCGATGTAGAAAAAGTGGTGAGGGATCTCGTCCGATCCATCGGATACACCGACCAGACGATCGGTATCGACGCGGATGGGTTCGATTGGCATCTGTCACTGGGTCAGCAATCACCTGACATCGCTCACGGCGTGAACAGCGCTCTGGAGGCTCGCACTGGCGGGTCCTCGGACCCCTACGACATGTTGGGCGCTGGCGATCAGGGCATCATGTTCGGTTTCGCAACGACCGAAACCGAGGCCTACATGCCGATGCCCTTATGGCTTGCGCATCGCTTGGCTCAACAGCTTTCGGTCGCCCGTAAAACTGGCGCCATCCCCTACCTCCGTCCTGACGGCAAAACCCAGGTCACCATTGGCTTTGAGGACGGAAAACCCGTTGAGCTCAACACGGTGGTCATCTCAACCCAACACGACCCAGGGGTTAGTCATGATCAGATTGAGGCCGACCTCAAAACTCACGTGATCGAGCCTGTCTTAGCGATGGTGAACCTCGACTCCTCTCGCACCCGGTATCTGATCAACCCCAGTGGGGATTTTGTCACCGGAGGACCAGATGGTGACGCAGGTCTCACCGGACGCAAGATCATCGTCGACACCTACGGCGGAGCGTCCCGGCACGGTGGGGGAGCCTTTAGTGGCAAGGATCCGACAAAGGTGGATCGCTCTGCCGCCTATGCCCTGAGGTGGGTCGCCAAGAACGTGGTGGCAGCAGGCCTCGCCGACAAAGTCGAGATTCAGGTGTCCTATGCCATTGGCACCGCGCACCCGGTCAGTATTTTTGTGGAGACATTTGGAACCGAAAAGGTCGACACTTCCACGATCGAGAAAGCTATTGCCACGGTGTTTGACTTGCGTCCCAAGGCCATCATTGAGGAACTCGACTTGTTGAACACACCTTTCCTCCCGACCGCCGCCTACGGGCACTTTGGTCGCACGGATGTGGACTTTCCTTGGGAGCGCCTTAACAGAGTGGAGCAGTTGCGCCAAGCTAGTGGATTGTGAGCACTAGCAAACGAGTTGCACGGGTTGTCCTCGATACTCGTTTGCCCCAGCTCGATCGGTTGTTTGACTATCTGATCCCTGAGGAAATAGACGTTGCTCCGGGAATGAGAGTGAAGGTTCCTCTTCGCTCTCAACAGCGCCTCGCAGAGGGCTTTGTGGTCAGTGTTGAGTCACACAGCGAGCACCCAGGCAAACTCGCCAGCATTCACGAAGTCGTTTCCCCGGTGGAGGTTCTCCCCGGGCACCTGTGGCGATTGGCGGAAGCTCTGGCTCGACGTGGTGCAGGGAGCGTTTCCGACGTTCTGCGGCTCGCTATTCCAAAGAGGTATGTGAGGGTCGAGAAGGCTTGGTGGGAGAGCTCGGGGAGTATGCCCGCGAAAGCGACAAGAGATGCAGGCGGGGAACCTACCTCCCCTCTCCTTCAGAGCGGCTCGAGGACCTGGCTCGCAGCCGAGTACGGCATGACTACCACGCCAGACGGAGCCCCTGTCCCCGAGCGGGCTGTTCAACTCTCCAAGGTTGTCGCACAGGCGCTCGAGGAGGGGATGTGCAGCGTCGTCGTTGTTCCGGATTGGCGGGATGTTGAGAGTTTCCAGCGGGCATTGAGCGATGTCGTTCCCCCGGAGTCATTGCTGGTCCTGGCAGCTGAAACTCCCGGCGCACGGCGTTATGAGAATTACCTTCGGTGTCTCTCGGGTGATCCTGTGGTGGTCCTCGGGTCGAGGCACGCAATCTATGCGCCTGTGCCAGATGGGAGCTTGCTCGTTGTCGTGGATGACGCCGACACCGCACACCGGGAGCTTTTAGCTCCCTACCCCCACACGCGCGATGTGGCGGTTGTGAGAGCCCAGCAATCCAACAGTCCGCTGATCTTCTCGAGCCTCCAACCAAGCCTCGCGGTGCGACGCTGGCTCGACAAAGGTTTTCTGACAGCAGCCGGCTCACCCGCACTGTCGAGATCTCGAGTGATTCCGACTGCACTGACCACCACAACGGACTATCAGTCACCCGCAAGGCTGCCCTCCCAGGTCTACACGGCCGCTCAGCGCGCTGTGACCCGCGGACCGGTCCTCTTTCAGGTCTTCAGGTCGGGTCACTCTCCGGGTTTGTCCTGTGCGAACTGTAAGGCTCGGGCAACGTGCGGCCTGTGCGGTGGTCCCCTCCGACGCACCCGAGCGGGTGAGCTCCCAATCTGTGCTTGGTGTGGCGTCGTGGGTGCCCACTGGGCGTGTGGCCAGTGCCATAGTACGAAGCTGGTCCCCCGGGGGCAGGCCATCGGCAGGACTGTCTCGGATCTCGGCAAATCCTTTCCCTCAGTGCCGATTGTGCAATCGGATGGGGAGAACCTCGTGGCCACGATCTCCAGTCGCCCCCAGATTGTGGTTGCGACCCGCGGCGCAGAACCCCTGGTTGAGGGCGGATACCAGTTGGTTGTTCTCCTGGATGCGGCATCCATGCTCAACAGGGAATCGATTAGTGCGCTCGAAGAGTCAATCGTGGCGTGGGAAAACGCCGTGGCGAAGGCTGCCGACACGGCGGAGGTGTATGTGACCGACCTTGATGGGGCGCCCGCACTCGCGATGGCAGCAGGCAATTGGGACCAGCTACTGCGCCATGAGCTCAAACAGCGCGAACAACTGCGCCTTCCTCCCGCGGTGAGGGTCGCTTCCCTCTCCGGTCCCTCAGAATCCGTTGAACAAGTGGTGAAGTCACTCCAGGAAAAGGTTCCAGCGCTCGATACTGTGGGTCCCCACCGACTTGCCTCGGGTGCCGTCACACAACTCCTGAGGTTTCCGTACTCAGAGGGTGACGCCGTGACAGAAGAACTTCGAGCCTGGCGGGTCAAACTCGCAACAGCACAGGGCAGCCGAGGTCGCGAGAAGCTCACCATCGTCGTGGACGACGCTCTGGCTTTCGACGCCCTCACGGAAAGGTGACCTGCCTCCTCGGCGTGTGCTGGCTAGGCTCTCTCAGGTGAGAGTCCTTTTCGCTGGAAGCCCCGAGGTCGCGGTGCCCTCTTTGAGGGCGCTCAGCGACTCTGGGCACCAGGTTGTCGGTGTGCTGACCCAGCCTGCGAAGCCGTCAGGTCGAAACAAGGTCCTTACCCACACCCCCGTCGCCCTCGCAGCCACGGAGTACGGCCTTCAGGTTTTCACCCCGGACACACCCGAGGGCATTGTCCAGGCCGTCGCATCCTGCAGCCCCGACATTGGAATTGTTGTTGCCTACGGGAGAATTCTCACCGCTTCGGTTCGAAGTTCTGTCCCCTTGGGGTGGTGGAATGTTCACTTCTCTCTGCTTCCTCGCTGGCGAGGAGCTGCACCTGTCCCTCACGCCATTGAGGCTGGAGACACGGAGACCGGCATCACCATATTCCAGATTGACGACGGACTCGACACAGGCCCCATAGC
>JBJOIK010000036.1:0-6254 GCA_046047135.1 Actinomycetota bacterium | reverse complement strand
GTTTCCATGACGATGACCTGGTTGAGATAACCGGGAGCCTCAGGGTTCGGGCCTTCTGGACCGAGAGCAACCGTGTCATAAAGACCCGATGCGCTGATTACTCGGAACCCTTCTGTCGCTCGAAGATCCGCTAGCGCGCGAAAGGCAATGTCTTCGCGGTCACCCTGATTGGTGCCCAGTGCAACAACACACTCCTCCCAGCCCTCGTCCGTCATGGTGCCTCCGCTTCTCTTCTGATGGTGACGGCAACCCCTGAGAAGGGAACCGGCATGGGGGCATTCGGTTTGTGAACGGTCACTGTCGCCGCCCTCACACCTTTGATCTGCAACACTTCTGACACAATCCGATCGCACAGAGTTTCAATCAAGTTCACCGGATCGCCCTCCACTATGGACGCTACGCGTTGCGCAAGAACACCGTAGTCGACGGTGTCTCGAACATCATCGGATCCCGCTGCAGCTGTGAAGTCTGTCTCTACGGTGACATCGACGCGAAAGGTTTGGCCTTCTGCCCGCTCATGTGGGAAGACACCGTGATAACCGAAGGCTTCAATGCCTTCCACGGTGATGATGTGGCTCACGAGCGCCCTCCCTCGCTGAAAGCCTGCCAGACATCGAGTGCTTGGCGCTGAGCTTTTACGTTGTGAACTCGAAGTGCAAAGACGTTGTGTTCGGCCAACAGCACGCCAAGTGCGGCAGAAACACCATCTCTGTCTTCGGGCTGGTGTGGTGTGGGGAGTAATTCCCCGAGGAACCGCTTTCTGGAAGCACCGACAATAACCCTGGTTCCGGTGGGCGCAAGGTCATCTAGGCGAGCCAGGACCGCCCAATTGTGGCTGGGTTTTTTGGCGAAACCAAGACCAGGATCGACGATGATGCGCTCGCGTCCAACTCCGTTGCGTTCCGCTTCATCCAGTCGAGCCTTAAGCTCCCCAGACACCTCCTTCACCACGTCGCCATAGACCGCCAGAGAATCCATCTGGTCGCTGTGTCCGCGCCAGTGCATGAGCACGTAGTCACAGGTGGACTGGGAAATCACTCCCAGCATGCCCGCATCCGCGAGACCACCGGAAACGTCGTTGATGATGTGCACCCCCGCCTCCAACACCGCCGCAGCTGTGGAAGCGCGCATGGTGTCAACGCTCACTCGCAGTCCTTGACTAACCAGTTCGGTCACAACCGGCAACACCCTGGAGAGTTCTTCCTCCTCACTTACCCTCGCAGCACCGGGCCTGGTAGATTCTCCGCCCACGTCGATGACGTCAGCCCCCTCTGCGATCAACTGATCTGCGTGGGCGAGAGCGGCGTCGAGTCCGTCGAAGCGACCGCCATCGCTAAAGGAATCGGGTGTGACATTGAGAACACCCCAGATCTCGGGCCGGACCACCCGGTTCACGCCCAGTCCTCGCCTCCGACCAGGAGTAGCGCTTCATGGCGGGCCTGACCTTTAGCAAGGTCTCCTTCTGCTGCCACCGTGACTGTGGTGAGGCGCTGTTTCGGTCCACGGAATGTCACACAACCGTGAACGGCATGGATCAAGACCAGAGCACCGCGAGCAACACCGGACTCAACGAGTGCCCTCGCAACCATCTCTCCCACTCGCTCCTGGAGCTGAGGCCTCCTGGCCACCACGTCCACCAGAGTTGCGATTGTTCCTAGACCCAGAATTGCTGACCCGGGTGAATAGACCACACTCGCGTGACCTTCGAACGGCAAGAGGTGGTGTTCGCACATCGACTGAAAAGAGATGTCGCGAAGAGCGACCAACTCTCCGCGCTCGGTTTCTTCTGCCGCCACCGGGGTCGCGCTGGCGAGGACATCCAGAGGATCAACTCCCACTCCAGAGAACAACTCACCAAACAACTCAGAGACTCGCTCTGGTGTTGAGGCGAGCCCCTCGCGTTCAGGGTTCTCCCCAATGGCGACGAGTATGTCCCGAACAGCTTTCGAGATACTGGAGCTATCCACGTCCAGCCTTGGACCCTCGGGCAGGCTTCGCGGCCGGCATGCTGGCAGCGCTAGAACGAGCAGCCTTCTTCGTATCGGAAGCGGTCTTCCTTGGCTTGGGAACTGATACCGGACCTTGTGTTGACGGCGGCCTCGCCGTGCTCGAGAGCCAGACCGGGCGTTCGGGAAGCTTTTTGATGGGAGCAAAAATCTCCGCCAATTGGTTGTGGTCGAGAGTCTCCTTCTCCAGCAATTCGGTCGCCAGAGCATCGAGAATGGCTCGGTTGTCCATCAGAACTTTCCACGCCTCGGTGTGAGCGTGATCGATAAGTGCCCTAACCTCCGCGTCCACTGATTGGGCCACCGCATCGGAATAATCTCGCTGGTGACCCATGTCACGTCCCAAGAAAACTTCGCCACTGGCCTGACCGAGTTTCACGGCGCCAATATCGGCGCTCATGCCATACTCGGTGACCATCCTTCTCGCAATAGTGGTTGCCTTCTCGATATCGTTTGAGGCTCCAGTGGTGGGATCGTGGAAAACGATTTCTTCGGCAACCCGGCCGCCCATGGCATAGGTGAGTTGGTCGAGGAGTTCGTTCCTGGTGACCGAATACTTGTCGTCTAGCGGCAGAACCATGGTGTACCCGAGTGCTCGGCCCCGAGGCAGAATTGTCACCTTGGTCACCGGGTCGGTATGGCGCATCGCCGCCGCGGCAACAGCGTGGCCACCTTCGTGATAAGCCGTAATCAACTTCTCTTTATCGCTCATCACACGGGTACGACGTTGAGGTCCAGCCATCACACGGTCAACAGCTTCATCGAGGATGGTGTTTGAAATCTTTGTTCCCTCTGCCCTGGCAGTGAGGAGTGCAGCCTCATTGAGAACATTCGCCAGGTCAGCACCGGTGAAACCGGGAGTTTTTCTTGCGAGGACGGCCAAATCAACGTTTTTCGCCATCGGCTTCCCTTTGGCGTGAACTTCCAGAATCTTCTGGCGACCCTTCATATCGGGAGCATCCACCTGGATCTGGCGATCAAAGCGGCCCGGACGAAGAAGAGCGGGGTCCAGAATGTCAGGACGGTTGGTTGCGGCAATCAAGATGACGTTCGTCTTGGGGTCAAAACCATCCATCTCAACTAAGAGTTGGTTCAAAGTCTGCTCGCGCTCGTCGTGACCTCCGCCCATCCCAGCACCTCGGTGGCGACCAACAGCATCAATCTCATCGACAAATATGATGGCGGGAGCGTTATCTTTCGCCTGAGTGAACAAGTCACGAACCCTGGAAGCTCCCACACCGACAAACATTTCGACAAAGTCAGAACCTGAAATTGAATAGAACGGGACGTTGGCCTCCCCGGCGACCGCTCGTGCAAGCAGCGTCTTCCCTGTTCCAGGGGGGCCATAGAGCAGAACACCCTTAGGAATTCTGGCGCCGAGCTTCTGGAACTTCTCCGAATCTTTCAGGAACTCCTTAATTTCCTGCAGTTCCTCAATGGCCTCGTCTGCCCCAGCCACATCGGCAAAGGTGACCGTCGGTGTTTCTTTCGACACGAGCTTTGCTCTTGATTTGCCAAACTGCATGATGCGGGAGCCACCGCCCTGCATGCTGGAGAGTAAGAACCAAAAAATCAAGCCAATAATGACAAAAGGAAGAACCAAGCCCAAGAGAGAGACAAACCAGTTCGTTTGGGGAACCTCATCGGTGAATTCCGCAACATCCGATGTTGAGACGGCCTCGACGACTTCGTCACCTCGAGGAGCGACGTAATAGAACTGGACCTGATTTCCAAACCCCTCATAGGAAGAGCGCAGCTCCAGGTCAACACGCTGCTCACCGTCGATGATGGTGGCCGATTGAACCTGGTTGTCTTTCAACAGCTCAAGGCCCTCTTGAGTGCTGATGGGACGGAAACCACTCGAGGTCAGCAGTGAAACGCCGATTACCACGACAAGGGCTCCCAGGAAAATGTAGGGAAGCGGTCCTCTGATCAGAGACCTTAGGGTGGGTTTCTTGCGTGCCAAGGGGACCTGCGCCTTTCCGTGAGCCGGAGTCAAAGTATCAGGCTAGCGCGACGAGGCACCACGTGTTCACGTGTTCGCCTCGGGCACAGACCCTCAAGAACCCCCATAGACAGAGGGTTTCAACACTCCAACACCACGAAGGTTTCGGTACGACTCTGCGTAGTCGAGGCCATAACCGACCACAAAATCATTGGGAATATCGAAACCGAGATAATCGATGGGCACATCGATTTTCATGGCGTCAGGTTTGCGCAGCAGACTCGCCACTGAGACTGAAGCCGCCTGCCTGCTGGCGAAATTCTCTAACAACCATGAGAGCGTCAAACCAGAGTCGACGATGTCTTCGACGATGATGACGTGCCGACCCTCGAGCGAAATTTCCAAATCTTTCACAATTCTGACCACCCCGCTGGATTGGGTTGATGCCCCGTAACTGGAGACCGCCATCCAATCCATTTCGATAGGAATCCGCAGCTCTCTGGCCAAGTCGGCCATCACCATGACAGCGCCTTTCAACACCCCAATGAGCAGCGGGGTGGTTCCGCTGTGGTCCTTCTCGATTCCGCGGGCAATGCGGGCAACTCCCTCAGCGATGTGTTCCTGAGTGAGAACAACGGACTCGATATCTGATGACACGTCATCAAATTCCATGAAACCCCACCTACTTGCTGGCTGTGGCGATGATTCGCCCATCTGTGCGCTCAACACTAGCGCCGGAAAGATTCAAGCTTGACTGTCCTCGCCACTCGTGGAGTAGCTTCAGCATCTGCTTCGTATGGACGTAAGTGGGTGCATGTCCCCCAGAGGCCACCACCATCGCTCGCAGTACCCGGGTCTGGAGGGCACTTCCCAGCTCCGCGAGGTCATTCACTGCGACGCTGCATTCACCCCCACGCTGGGTGACGTGCCTCTGGAACCACTCCTCTGCCTGAGAATCAAGAGTTGCGGAATCTTCCCGGAAAAGCTCTGCTGTCCGAGCGAGTGCTTCTGTAACACCGGGTCCGAGAACTTTCTCGAGGACAGGCATCACGTTCTTTCGCACCGACACCCTCGCAAATGATTCATCGTCGTTATGGGGGTCGTCCCACCATTCGATTCCGGCATCACGGAGCGCCTGACGAAGTGTTTCACGGGTGAGGCCAAGAAAAGGGCGGTGATAGAGGCCATCCCTGTCAGCCATACCTTTGAGGCCGCTTGGTCCACTGCCTCTCGCGAGACCCAGAAGAACAGTTTCTGCTTGATCATCAAGAGTGTGAGCTAGTGCAACCCCGACAGCCCCCGTTTCCCTGACGGCCTCAGTGAAGGCCTGGTATCTGGCTTTTCTCGCGTTATCTTCCATGTTGGAGGTGCCCTCCACGGAGACGGTCTTGACCATCACAGGCGACAAGCCAAGTTCTTCCATCTGGGCTGCGGCGCGCGCAGCTACCTCGGCAGAACCTGGTTGAAGTTGGTGGTCGACAATGACAGCGCCCACAGAGACATCGAGAGCTGCTGCCTCCAATGACAGAGCCCAGGCCAGAGCCACAGAATCGCCGCCTCCGCTTACTCCCACCAGGAAAAGGGCCTTTCTCGGTGTGGCATCGAGGCTCCCAGCCCACTCTCTCGCCGCCCTCCTGGTATCAGCCATGGCAGGGCTAAAGCGGGGTCGTCGACCAGGCGACGTGGACTCAGTCACCCGGTAAGGTTACTTGACGACCGTATCTCCAAAGGAGTCCACAACAATGGCCGAATACCCCGCCATCATTGAAATCCCTCGCGGAAGCCGCAACAAGTACGAGGTTGACCACACCACAGGTCGAGTCTTTCTCGATCGTGTCCTCTACACCACGTTCGTATACCCCACGGATTACGGGTTCTTTGAGAACACTTTGGGCCTCGATGGAGACCCCGTTGACCTTCTATTCCTGACCGAGTACCCCCTATTTCCAGGCGTTGGTGTCAGTGCGCGCCCGGTGGGCGTGTTCAACATGACCGATGACGGTGGAAGCGACGCCAAGGTCGTGGCGGTTCCTGCGGGTGATCCCCGGTGGGACCACATTCAAGATGTGAACGACATTCCGGAGTACACACGCAATGAGATTGAGCACTTCTTTGAGCACTACAAAGACTTGGAGCCGGGGAAGTGGGTCAAGACCGAGGGGTGGGGTTCAGCTGCAGACGCAGACAAGATTATCCAGGCCGGTATCACGGCATTCCCTGGGCACTAGGTCCTAGCCGAGTCGGATTCCTCGATTGAGGAAGAACGGGTAGGGGTCTTGCGCCACCATGTTCTGTCTGGTTTC
>JBJOIK010000035.1:0-6405 GCA_046047135.1 Actinomycetota bacterium | reverse complement strand
GAATCATGGCGATCACGCGCGAAGCGAGGTTGCCCAGTCCGTTGGCGAGCTCCGCCTCATAGCGTGCAGAGAGGTCTTCCCAACTAAACGAGCCGTCGGATCCGAAGGTGATGGCTCGGAGGAAGTAGTAACGGAAGGCGTCTGAACCGAATACGTCGGTGATGTCGGAAGGAGCAATACCGGTGAGTTTTGACTTGGACATTTTTTCGCCACCGACAAGCAGCCAGCCGTGCGCGAAGACGTGACGCGGCGGTTCGAGGCCCGCGGCCATGAGCATGGCCGGCCAGATGACCGCGTGGAATCGGGCAATGTCTTTACCGACCAGTTGGATTGCTGGCCAGCGTTGCTGGAATTGTTCGTCGTTGGAACCCCAACCGGTGGCGGTGATGTAGTTGAGCAGTGCCTCGAACCAGACGTAGGTGACGTGGCTGGAGTCAAACGGCAGTTCAATTCCCCAATCGATGTTGGAGCGCGAAATCGAGAGGTCTTCCAGCCCTCGTGACACGAAGGCGACGATTTCGTTCTTGACGCTGGCGGGCTGGATGAAGTCGGGCCTTGCGCGATAGAGCTCTAGTAACTTGTCCTGGAACTCGCTCATCTTGAAGAAGTAGTTTTGTTCTTTCAAGACCTCAATGGGTCGGCCGTGTATGGGGCACACTTTGTGGCCCTCGTAGTCGCCTGTTCCCTCCACCAAATCGGCAGGTGTCTTGTATTCCTCGCACCCAACGCAGTAGAAGCCCTCGTACTCGCCCTGGTAGATAAAGCCCTTGTCGTGAAGCAGGGTGAGGAATTTTTGGACTGCGGTTTCGTGACGCTCCTCAGTGGTGCGAATAAAGTCATCATTGGCCAAATTCAAGGTCGTCAACAGTGGCTTCCACGCTTGTTCAACCAGGCGATCCGCCCACTCCTTGGGCTCAACCCCGTTGGCGAGAGCGGTTCGCATAATTTTCTGGCCGTGCTCATCGGTTCCGGTCAAGAACCAGGTGTCAATACCGGAGCCCCTCATCCAGCGAGAGAGAACATCGGCGGCGACTTCGGTGTAGGCATGGCCGATGTGCGGCACGTCATTCACATAGAAGATAGGTGTCGCGATGAAGTAGGACTGTGGCTCGCTGTGAGGCATCGAGGCTCAATCCTACGCGGAGTCCTCAACACTTTCCTTATACAATTCGCTCTTGGCTCGCCCCGTCTCCTTGGCGACGAGGGCAGCTGCCTCGGAGCGACGCATGCCCGAAGCCACTAACTGCTTGACTCTCTCGATAGAGTCCTCCCTGCTGATGGGGTTGGAGCTGTGGCCAGCAATGACGACAACTATTTCCCCTTTGACATCACCGGAGAAGTGTGCGGCGAGCTCGGCGAGTGTGCCCCTCGCAACTTCTTCAAACATTTTGGTGAGCTCTCTCGCCACACACGCTTCCCGGTCGGGTCCAAAAACCTCACTGGCGTCCTGCAACATCTCGTGAACCCGGTGGGGGGATTCAAAAAACACCATGGTGCGGGTTTCTCCGCTCAAGCGAGAGAAAAAGCCAACCCGGCCCTTTTTCGGCGGAAATCCTTCGTGAACAAACCTGTCGGTCGGTAAACCGCTGACCGCCAGGGCAGCAAGACCAGCGCTAGGGCCTGGAATCACACTGATCGGAATCCCCTGGTCCCTTGCTCCCCTGGCCAGCACAAAACCTGGGTCACTGATGGCTGGCATACCCGCATCGGAGACAACCACGACGTCTCCCTCCGTGGCCACCCTCCACACCTCTGCCGCCACAGAGCTCTCGCTGTGTTCGTTGGCGGAGAGTATTCGTGCTGTCGTTTCGATGCCTAAAGCTCCCAGGAGCTTGCGCAACACTCTGGTGTCTTCAGCGACAATCAGGTCCGCGTTCTGCAGGCCCTCTCGCAGGCGAGGGGAAGCATCACCGAGGTTCCCGATGGGTGTCGCGGCAAGAATCAGCACAGCTTCATTGTCTCAGCTGCTCTTCGAGCTCACCCGCGGATCGCGCCGGCAGCTCACACACTCCCCCGCGACACACATACGCAACGGGAGAGGCGCCCTCTGTTCTGCCCTCCAGCAACGTCACGCCCACTTCAAGGAGCGCGGCAGCTTCGGATCCTGTGAAAGAGAAAACTCTGGTTCCCGGTTGCCGATGAGTCCTCGCAACCTCGTGGAGCTCGGTCGGTTCATCAGACACCACGACCACGTCCCGAGGCGACCGTGCCCACATGCCAAGAACACTCAAGACCCCTCCACTGCCCACTGGAGATGCCATCGCCGGTCCAATATGAGGCGCAATCAATGCTTGAGCGCGCTCGAGCGGTCCAATCTTCCCCGTGAGTGCCGCCTGGATGCTGAGCGCCTGAGCCAGCATGGAAACGCCCGACGGACTAGCCCCCTCTTGAATTTCCATCACTGGTTGTACACCTTGGTGAGCCATCACCGGATCCACCCCGACAGTGAGCTCACGGCCATCAAGGGAATCCAGGAGTCGGAATGCGGTCGTAATGAATTCGGGAACAGCCATCGCGATCCCCAGCTCGAGAAGCCCCCACGATAACCCGCCATAGTCCTCCAGAGTGGCGGGCGCCTCACCTGGCACTGCTCCTCTCGAGAGCCTCAGAAGGGAGCCATCTGGGCGAATATGTGTCGCACAAAGCTCCGTCGCCACCTCAACACCGAGCTGCCCCGGATTTCCCTCGACACCTGCGAGGTGAGCCCTTGCCAAACTAACGAGGGCGAGCCCATTCCAGGCGGTAATGACCTTGTCATCGACGCGCGGAGGGTTGAGGTGGGATCGCTCAGATGCGCTCCGTTGGTAGTAGCCACCCTCACTGAGTTGCCCCTCAATGATGCTCTCGCTGTCTTGGGCTGACCCAAATCCTCCCTGAACCAGCAGAACATCTCGCAGGAAAGAGACGATTCCGGCCGCAATCTCGAGCTCTCCAGCATCCGAATAGAGGGCAAGAAGACCCGCGTTGTCGTAAAGCATTCGCTCATAGTGAGGATCGGAGAAATCAGCACCGGTCGAATAGCGGAAGAACCCGCCCTCCACCGGATCTCGAAGCGGGGACTCCGCATACGCGCTCAAGGTTCGGCGCAGCACTCCATCGGCGGTGGCATTGCCGGCCAGAGCTTCGCCTTGCAAGAAAGACAAAATTGGGGCAACAGGAAACTTAGGCGCCCCGCCCACACCACCCCACTGGGGGTCTTCTTGCCAGGCTACAAAATCAACGACCGCGCCCAACTGTTCAGCGGAGGGCATTGAGGCCTCAGAGCCAGCTTTTTCCAGCATTCCCGACGCCTCAGCGAGGGCATCGGAGAGTGCCCTCGTGCTCTCAAGCACGTGCTCACGCTGTTCATTCCATGCCCTCGAGACGGCCTCCACAACCTGGGGTAATGATGGCAGTCCTCCCCTCGGCTCGGGGGGCAGATAGGTCTGGGCATAAAAGGCAGTACCCCCCGGCGTGGTGAACACGGTGAGCGGCCAGCCCAACTGCTCTGTGAAAGCCCTCGCCTGATTCATATACAGCGCGTCCACCTCCGGGTGTTCCTCACGGTCCACCTTGATCGAGATAACTCGCTCGTTGAGCACGGCAGCGATGTCGGGATTATCGAAGCTCTCCCTCGACATCACATGACACCAATGACACGTCGAATAGCCGATAGAGATCATGACCGGTTTGTTAGCGGCCTCGGCAGCAGCAAAGGCTTCCAGACCCCAGGGATACCAGTCCACGCTTTGGTGAGCGTGGGAGAGAAGATAGGGACTCAGTGCGCCATCAAGGCGACCCATCAGCTACCAGTTACCGTCGTCGGGGTGGGTTCCCACCCTCTTGCCCTGATCCAGTGCGGCCATCTGAGCCATCTCATCCGCAGTCAGTTCGAAATCAAACACGGAGAGGTTCTCGATCATTCGCTCCTTACGAACAGTCTTGGGGAACACCACCACGCCCTCTTGGAGGTGCCAGCGCAGAACAACCTGTTGGATGCTCTTACCTTTGGCCTCGGCCAACTCACGAAGTCCCGGAAGTTCGGCGAGATCGTACTTTCCTTGACCAAGAGGGCCCCACGCCTCCGTGATGATTCCCTGTGGTTCCTGAAATGCCCGAAGCTTTCGCTGCTGGAAAGCAGGGTGAAGTTCAACCTGGTTAATGGCAGGAACAAGGGAACCCGCCTCCAGGATTCGCTCCAGGTGCTCAGGTTCAAAATTTGAGACCCCCACAGCTTTGGCCAGACCTTGACGATAGAGATCCTCGAGCACCAACCAACTCTCCACAAACGTGTCCCGAAGGGGCGCTGGCCAGTGGATCAAATACAGATCGACATACTCAAGACCCAGCAAGTCCAAGCTTGTCTGCAGCGCGGCCGCAGTGGTGTCTGTTCCTTGATCTGAATTCCACAGCTTTGTGGTCACAAACAGCTCGTCCCTCGGAATACCGCTCTTCGCCAGAGCGCGACCCACCGCAGCCTCGTTGCGGTAAATCATCGCCGTATCGATATGGCGGTATCCCACCTCGAGTGCATCGAGGACAATCTGCTCACACACATCGTCGTCAACTTTGAACACACCAAGACCAAGTTGAGGGATTTGGTCACCGGTGTTGAGGGTGAGAGAGAGTTGACCAGACGGAATCTTCATGCCTTCATCTTCACACGTTCATCATGGCCACACAACGGCAGTGGGAGGAGACTCCGTCGCTGTCTCCTCCCACTGCACTTCGTAGTGTAGTAACCCTGTGGGCCCTAGCGTGACGTTGTTGCGTTCACCTCATAGGACGTGTTGGTGGACTCGAAGAAGTTCACCAACTGCAGGGTGTCGTTGGCGGTCGCCATCCACTTTGCAGGGTTGGAGACGTTGTATTCGGTCTCGAAGCCCAACTCCTCCAGGCGACGGTCAGCCAGGTACTTCACGTACTGGTTGATGTAGTTCGCGTTGAGGCCGAGGATGCCGTTGGGGAGAAGGTCGTGGTTGTAGGCCTCTTCCATGGCGACAGCGTCGAGGATCATCTGGCGAATCTCCGTTGCGAATTCAGGAGTCTGCAGGTCGGGGTTCTCTTCCAGAACGGTCAGGATGAGGTTGATTCCGAACTTCAAGTGAAGACTCTCGTCGCGCACAATCCAGTCCACGAGGGATCCGAAGTTGCGCAGCAGGTTCCGCTGACGGAAGCTCAGTGCCACCATGAAGCCTGAGTAGAACCAGATGCCCTCGAGGATGACGTTGTAGGCAACTAGGTTGCGCACAAAGTCCTTCTTACCCTCAGTGGTGTTGATGTCGATGGTGTCTTCGGTCATCCGGCGGATGAACTTCACCTCGAAGTCTTCCTTGCGAGCCATCGAGGGTACCTCGACGTGTGAGGCGTAGGCCTGTTCACGGTCGATCGGGAAGGTCTCCAGCACGTACTCGAAGCTCATGCAGTGGTTTGCCTCTTCCCACATCTGCTTTGCGAGGTACAGGTGCGCCTCGGGGGCGTTGATGTAGGGGTATACACCGAAAGCAAGCGCCTTGTTCACCAGCAACTCGCTGGGGTTGAAGTAGCTCATCAAGAAAGTGATGGCGTGACGTTCTTCGTCCGTCATCTTCTTGAAGTCGGCGATGTCTTCACCGAGCTGGATTTCGTTGGGGAACCAGGTGTTGGCCACAGCCTGGTCATAAAGGTCCATTGCCCACTTGTACTTCACAGGCTTCAGCAGCAGACCCTCTTGCACTCCTTGTCCGAGGATTCCCATTGTTCTGTCCTTTTCTCTAGTTCGTTATTTTCTCTGGAAGGTCTCTACTGGCAGCTATCGCACTGCAGCAGGTCCATAGGGTCGGTGGGGACGGCGTAACCGTCGATGGTGGTGGCGTCTGGGTTCATGATGGTTATTCACCAGCCTTCGCAGCGCCACTGAATCCGAAGCCCTTGCGAGGTGCTGGGGCTCCGGCAGCTACCGGCTCACCAGCAGACGACACCGCAGCGCCAAAGCCCTTCTTGGGGGCTGCGCCGCCGGAGTTGATCTGCTCCGCCTTGTTCACCTTCACCGTGGACTGCTCCGCGGTGTGGCGAGGCTTCATGTGCAGGTAGTACGTGGTCTTCACGCCGCGCTTCCATGCGCCCGCGTAAATGGACATCAAGTCATCCATGTCCCTGGTGTCGAGGTACATGTTTCGGCTGATGGCCTGGTCGATCCACTTCTGAGCACGCGCCGCCACCTCCAGGAAGGCAAAGGGCGAGAGCTGGAAGCTGGTCTTGTAGATGTCCTTGATGTCCTGGGGAATCGACTCGATGCCCTGGATATCTCCTTGGCTGCGCAGAATTTCTTCCCTCGTTGACTCCCACAACCCGCGCTCGCGAAGAGCTTCGACCAAGTTGCGGTTGACCTCGAGGAACTTGCCGGAGCTGGTTGCGCGGCTGAAGATCTGCGAGAACTGTGGGTCG
>JBJOIK010000034.1:0-6499 GCA_046047135.1 Actinomycetota bacterium | reverse complement strand
GTCGATGGCGAAGAAGCCGAGGTAGAGGGTTCCGATCATTCCCGCCACCAGGTGGATTCCCACCACGTCGAGGGAGTCGTCGTACCCAAGCTTGAACTTGAGGTCAACTGCCAGCGCAGACACGGCCCCAGCTACGACACCGAGCAGCAGGGCGAAACCTGGTGTCAGGTTTGCGCACGCTGGGGTGATGGCGACAAGCCCCGATACTGCTCCAGACGCAGCACCCACAGCCGTGGCCTTGCCGTCTTTGAGCTTCTCAATCACCATCCATCCGAGGATTGCCGCCGCAGTAGCGCCCAGGGTGTTGACCACGATGAGCCCCACTCCAGGCATTCCCTCGGCGAGGAATTCTGCTCCCGCGTTGAAACCGAACCATCCGAACCACAGCAGAGCTGCACCGAGGAGGACGAGCGGAACGTTGTGCGGTTTGTGTGCCCCCTTCTGGAACACCACTCGACGACCCAGGACGATCGCCAGTGCTAGCGCTGCAGCCCCGGCGTTGATGTGAACCGCTGTTCCACCGGCGTAATCGATCACACTCGGCAGTCCTCCGAGCAGCCCGCCCAATTCAAGTATCCAGCCTCCACCCCAGACCCAGGCCGCTACGGGGAAGTAGACGAGGGTGGCCCACACGCCTGCGAACACCATCCAGGGTCCAAAGCGTGCACGATCCGCGATGGAACCAGAAATCAGTGCGACAGTAATGATCGCAAAGGTGGCGCCGAAGGCAGCCCCGAGGAGGTCCTCGTTGCCCAGGCCTTCGAGACTAAAGGCTGAGAAGGGGTTGCCAGCGAACTGCAGCGGGCTGTCCACTGCGGACATGCTGTAGCCATAGAGCACCCACAGCACCCCCACGAGGGCAAGAGCGCCAAAGCTCATCATCATCATGCTGACGACGCTCTTGGCTTTCACCAGACCGCCATAGAAAAATGCGACACCTGGAGTCATCAGCAACACCAAGGCGGTAGCTGTGATTCCCCAGGCGAGTTGACCTGAATCCATTGTGTTCTCCCTTTTTTGCCGAGACATCGGTGAGCGCCAGGGCACTCATGGGAATCAGTGTGAGGGAGAGAGATTTCCCCTGAAACAAGAAACTGTTAACGGAATATTTCAGTCCCAGCTGAAATATTAAGTCCTTGTTTCGGAGTCCTCTTGGTAGATGTCAGGGATACCGTCTCTGTTGTCATCCACCTCGGCCTGCTGGCGCAACCGTTGATAGTGCCGATTCCTGCCGACCAGAATTGCAGAGGCGCACAGTGCGGCCAGTACGGACCCTACGAGAATTCCGATCTTCGCTTCGTCACCTAACACAGTGCCCAGACCGAAGCTCAACTCACCAATCAGGAGCGACACGGTGAACCCGATACCGGCTAAGAGCGCGACGGCAAAGAGATCAATCCACGCCATCCCTTTAGGCAGTGAAATGCCGGGGAGTCTGGTGATGAGAAATGTGGTGATAAAAACTCCCACGCTTTTGCCGAGAACGAGCGCCGCGATGATGCCCAGTGACACAGGGGACGCGAGCAGCATGAGGAATTCCCCTACCCCGCTACCGAAGCTCACCCCCGCTGCGAAGAACGCAAAAAGTGGAACCGCGATGCCGGCTGAGAGAGCTCGGAACCGGTGTTCAAACACTTCGGCCAACCCCGGCCCATCGGAATCCGGATTCGCCAGTCGCTCTTTCTTCGACCGCAAGACCGGAACCGTGAGACCGAGGAGCACACCAGCGATGGTCGCGTGCACGCCAGAGCCATACATGAAGAACCACGCAACCAAACCAATGGGGAAAAGGATGACCCACGCAGCACCTTCTCTCACGTGGAAGAAATCACGGTACCGCTGGGCGAAAAGCCCGTACAGCGCTACGAAGAGCAGTGAGAGGAACAGATTTCCAATCACGACTTCATCGGTGTAGAACACGGCAATCACGGTGATACCGATCAGGTCATCCACCACGGCGAGGGTCAGCAAAAAGGTTCGCAGCGCGAGTGGCAACCACGTACCCACCAGCGCGAGTACTGCGAGTGCAAAGGCAATATCCGTCGCGATCGGGATAGCCCAACCGCGCGCTGCTTCTTGAACACCGAGCGCGCTCGTAATCGACAGGTACACCACTGCGGGGACGATCACACCGCCTATGGCTGCGACCACAGGAACCAGAGCTTTTCTGGGGTCGCGCAGTTCACCGGAGACAAATTCTCGCTTGAGCTCGAGTCCCACGAGGAAGAAAAACACCGCGAGCAACCCATCGGCCGTCAGGTGTCCAACACTAATTTTCCATAGGGAGTCGCCCAGTCCGATCGAGAGATACGTGTCTCGGAGGCCAAAATAGGAGCTCCCCAGTGGAGAATTCGCCAAGATGACGGCGATGAACGCTGCCCCCACGATGATGAGGCCACCCACGGTTTCGCGGTGCAGGATTTTCTCAATCCACAGCGCTTCGCGATATTTTTCGCGACCTGAGAGTGGGGTGGGGTTCGAGGCGCCGGCCATCACAGACTCCTAACGTCTGACTGTCGAGTCTACGGGAGGCTTCTAGAAAGACTCCTGAGGGTTGGAGACGAGTCGGGTGAGAGCAATCATCCGGGAAGTAGCCCTCAAGTATTTTTTCCGATAGCCGCCTGCGAGCATGGTGTCGTCAAACACTTCGTCAAGCGGCGTGCCCGAGTGAATGATGGCCACGCGAGCGTCATAAAGACGGTCGACCAGTGCTACGAGCCGCAGTGCTTGGGCCTGATCGTGGAGTTGCCTCACACCTCTCCACGACACGGCCTCAAGATCCTCCACCAGACCTACATACCGGCTCGGGTGAATGGTGGCTAGGTGCGCGATCACATCACCAAAGGCATCGTCTGTCACGACACCTTCTAGCGTGGGTAGCGTCTGGTCGATGGCGGAATCGGTCAGCACCACTGCGTGACCTTCGAAATCTCGTCGGCGATAGTCCTCGCCATCGATGCGCACAGTGTCGAACTTGTCGGCCAGGGCCGTGATTTCTCGGAGGAAATCCTCGGCGGCGAAGCGTCCCTCGCCGAGGGCTGCCGGAGGGGTATTGGAGGTGGCGGCCAACCTTGTGCCACTCGCGACAAGCTCGCCGAGCAATCTCGACATCACCATGGTGTCTCCTGGGTCATCGAGTTCAAACTCGTCTATGGCGAGGAGGGCTGCCCCTTTGAGATGGTCAACCGCGCCCCGGTATCCCAATGCCCCGACCAACGCGGTGAACTCGATAAAGGTCCCGTAGTAGGTTCGACCTGGTGTGACGTGCCAAATGGAGGCGAGCAGGTGTGTTTTTCCTACCCCAAAACCGCCATCCAAGTAGATTCCGGGCTTCGCCGACGTCTGGTTCTTCGCACTGGCTCTCAACCACCCTTTGCTGGGCGTGGGTGATCCCTCCAGAAACGCCCGCACTTTTGTCACGGCCTCAGATTGGGAGGGGTAGTCGGGATCCGGCACGTAGTTCTCGAGGCGGGCGTTGGTGAACTGCTCCGGAGGCACGAAGTGAGCCAACATCGCGTCTATCGACATCACGGGGTGGCGATCCACCAGCGACTCTATTCGCACCTGGTTCGACTCATTTCTTAGCATTCCCCGATAGTCTTCAGGGTGGCGTGGAAGACTGCTATTCAGCGCTCTAGCGTATCGGGCATCGCCGGAGCGATAGTTCTCACTGAAGGAGCACCATGGCGGCACCGCTAGACACCTCCCCCGAACTCGCAGACTACGCGCACCCGGAGCGTCTCGTCACCGTCGACTGGCTCGAGAGGAACCTGGGTACCGAGGGACTCGTGGTGCTGGAATCTAATGAGGATGTCCTGCTCTATGACACCGGGCACATTCCTGGTGCCCTCAAAATCGACTGGCATACCGAACTCAATGACCCTGTCGTCCGTGACTACCTCGACGGCACCGCTTTTGCGGATCTCATGTCTAGGAAAGGGATTTCTCGGGACGACACCGTCGTCCTTTACGGAGACAAAAGCAACTGGTGGGCTGCCTACACGCTCTGGGTATTCACCCTGTTTGGCCACGAAGACGTGCGCTTACTCAATGGCGGTCGTGACGCGTGGGTGGCGAGGGGTCTGCCATTGACCACGGAAACCCCGACGCCTGGTCCCACCTCGTACCCGGTCGTAGAGCGCCAGGATGCAGACATCAGAGCCTTTAAAGAGGACGTGTTGGCGCACCTTGGCAAGCCACTGATTGACGTGAGGAGCCCAGAGGAGTACTCGGGTGAGCGCACCCATATGCCCGCCTATCCGGAGGAAGGTGCTCTTCGGGGTGGTCATATCCCGACAGCACGCAGTGTTCCGTGGGCGAGAGCGGCCAATGAGGACGGGACATTCAAGAGTCACCGGGAACTCGTGGAGCTCTACATCGATAACCAGGGCTTCACACCAGGCGACGATGTGATTACGTATTGCCGTATTGGCGAGCGATCCAGCCACACGTGGTTTGTGATGAAGTATCTTCTCGGATTCGATTCGGTCAAGAACTACGACGGGTCCTGGACGGAGTGGGGATCTGCTGTCAGGGTCCCGATTGTGACGGGAGATCAACCAGGAGAGGTTCCGTAGGTCTTTCCGTGTCAGATAGCGCTCTTCACCCCTCCCTCGCCACAATTCGCGATGATTTCCTGGGTTTAGGCGTCCAAGATCGACTCCAACTGCTCCTTGAGTTTTCGGACTCTCTTCCCGACGTTCCAGAGGGCATGGTCGATGCAGATGAGTGGGAGCGAGTCGAAGAGTGCCAATCCCCGGTTTTCATTGCAGTGGACTCATCCCCGGACAAGGTGACGATATATGCCACTGCGCCGAAAGAGGCACCCACCACCAGGGGTTTTGCCTCCATCCTGGTTCAGGGCCTCCACGGCATGTCTCCAAAAGAAATTCGTGAAGTCCCCGCCGATTTCCCTCTCATGTTGGGCCTACAAAACGCGGTCAGCATGCTCCGGTTACGCGGCATGTCGGGAATGCTTTGGCGAATCAAGAGGCAGGTTGAGGAAGCTGAAGCTTCCCGGTGAAGGACGCCGCGCACCACGTTTATCGGGTTCTTCCCCAGCCTCCACTAATCTGGGATCTCACCTCTGAGCCAGATCGAGAAGCAATCCGATCTCATTATTCCGCCACAGGCGAGGAATCGGTTCGAGCGATCATGGTCACAGATTCCGCTGGCCGCACTCAGGGCTCGTTGGGTACGAGCGAGGGAATTACCCGAGGCGTGGACCGGGCTCTGCTCTCGCTCCTTCGGGAAATGTCAGATGTGGTTGTTGTCGGGGCCACCACGGTCCGCCGGGAATCCGTTCCGCTGCCGCGATCGACCCCGCTGGTCGTGCTCACACGGAGCGGAAATCTTGATTCCCATCAGCTTCGAAGCCGAGGTTTTCCCAATGAGCGCCTCATTGTGGTGGTTCCCCCAGAACACCAGCAGCGCGCATCTGCTGGGCTTGGCGATGTAGCTCACGAACTGCTTCCCTGGAACCTGGAATCGCCAGGTGCGCTGCTCGATGAGATTCGCACCCACACCGCAGCCCGGCACGTCCTGGTTGAAGGGGGTCGCACAACGTGGGAGTTTTTCGCCCCTGAAACCGACGAACTGCTGGTGTCGTCTACTCCGCCCCCGAAGGAGGCGGAAGGCGGGATTCCGCCGTGGTGGCCCTCGTCTAGTTCGCCGTGGTCTCTCGCCGGCCTCCTCACGGATGATGCAAAAATGCTCTACTACCGCTATCAGGCAGACCCTGGCGGCGCGCCCTCTGCCTCGTGAGAAGCAGGCTGTTTATTCTGGTGGCATGAGCTCTGTGCCAAGCGCTACCGAGTTGCCTGCTGACTTCCTGGCAGCGCTGGAGTCTGCTGATGCGGCGACTCTGCGGGGTGAACTGCGTGTTTTCGAGACGGCAGCGCCTGAGGGTCTTGCTCCGTTCCAGAGGGCCTGGGCCGCCGACGTTGAACCAAGTTCGGCGGGGGCGGATAAGGAGTACGGAACAGGTCGACTGGTTCTCCTCTACGACCCGGCAGTTCCCGAAGCTTGGAACTCGGCGTTTCGCATGGTGGTGTTTGCGCAGGCCCCTGTCGACTCGCTCATGGGGCAAGACGAGTTCCTTCCCACTGTGGCGTGGTCGTGGCTGATCGACGCACTCAACTCTTCAGGAGCTAGCTACATTCACGCGGCAGGCACCACCACCTCAGTAGTGTCAACAGGTTTCGGCGAGATGGAACCGGAAGGCACCGGTGCACAGATTGAGGTCAGAGCATCCTGGAGCCCCACCACCCCCGACATCGGTGTTCACCTTGAGGCGTGGAGCGAATTTGTATGCATGTTGGCGGGGTTCCCTCCTTCCCACGAAGGTGTGAGTACGCTCCCGCCGCGTGCCAGCCTATGAGCGAGGTCGAAGAATCCCCAGCGCTCCCACCCGCGGTTCTCCAATCCCCTGTGGTGTTGGTCGACACCCTCTCTCGATTTCATCGGGCCCTGGATGAGAAAGTCGGTCTCCAAGGGGTGG
>JBJOIK010000033.1:0-6501 GCA_046047135.1 Actinomycetota bacterium | reverse complement strand
CTCCTGGGACTTCTTTGCATCCTCGAGATTTGCAAAGGACACCCCATACCAGGGGGTGTCCTGGGGTCCGTATTTGAACTCTCCCAACTCGGCTGCGCGCTTGAGCAGTTCTGCCGCTTGGCCGAGCCCTGGAGCGAGAGCTAGCAGTGCTTCGCCCTCCAAGCGAGCGGTGGTTTCAGGGGGTGTTGACTGAAGTGACAGGGTGCCCAATCGATGGAAACAGTCAAGGGCACTGACTCCGAGCTCCGAATCCTTCGTGGCTAGAGCATCCCGATATTTCAAGATTACTTTGCGAAGACGCTCAAAAGCCTGGTCTACATCTTTGAGGGAAGGCTTTTTGGCGCGCTCATTGCGGGCGATGGAGGCGATGATGTCCCGAGCGGGCCTCGACACATCCACCGCCATGCCCTGCAGGCCCACCGAGGCCAAACGATCTTTAATTGCCTGCGTGCTTGCGGTGCGGGGGGTGACCACCAGGACTCGTTTGTGAGCTGACACGAGTGCGCCGATGGCGTTGACGATGGTCTGGGTTCCACCCGTTCCAGGGATAGCCCGCACCACAATCGAATTGCCCGCGACGATGTGGGACACAATGGCGTCCTGCTCGCTATCGGAATCAACAATCGATCTATCCGTATCGGCGGCTTTGGAGTCCGGGTGAGGAATCTCGATCGGCACCCGAGAATTCCGAAGCTCGGTGATGGCGTTGTCATTGCCGCCTAGCGCATCGATGATCGGGTGTTGCAGGTTCTTCGCATCGTCGAGCATCGGTTGGGCCACCTCGGCAAAGCTTGAAATCACGAGTCTCGCCTGCACGCTGACGTCACCGCGATGGGCGGTGAGATCACGCAGGCGATCGAGCGCTGGGTTCGGTTTGAACGCCCCATCATCATTGGTGAGGGCCACAAACGCTGCCGCGTCCAAGGTGACCTGAAGTTGTTCCGCAAAAGCCCGCTGAACACCAGGGTTCAGGCGAACCCGGGAGCGCTTCAGTGTGATTTCAACATCGTGACCACGCCTTCGGATCGTGACCGGACGCATCAACAGCGGCCCGCAGTAGTCCACACCGTCGTGTGACCACTCGACTAGTCCGATGCCAAGAGCGAGAGTGTCAAGCCCCCTGGTGTGCTTGAGTTCCAGCGCGTGATCAACCAGACGCAGGGCGGCCTTGTGGGCAGGCCTCCTCGCAACGTCATCACGGATGAGGTTTGAGAGCAAAGTGGGCGATCCCGCCAAAAAACGCGCCAGTCCGCCGGGGTGCCCCCGGGAAATATCGACTCGATTTTCGGGGTAGTCCTGAAAATGGATGAGAGGGCTAGGTCCACCAAGACCTTGAATTTCACTCCACCAGCCCTCCCAGGCCATGGCGGCCTGGTTGACAGGTGTCACGGTGGAGTCGCCCACGCTCACCTGATGCGCCAAATCACTCGACCACCAGGGCTGGGTGTCGAGTGAAGCACCCGGAGCGTCCGGGGTGTCGTAATTGTCGGCACGCCACACCCCTCAAAACTACGTCTTTGCGCGGTTTTGAGGGGTTATCCCACGCCGGCTCGCAGGAGTCTCTTTACAACGGGCTGCGCTTCGTGCTCACTCTTCTGCCCAATCCTCGAGACGGAGCAGCGGTATCTGATCAAAGTGTCGAGTGTTATGAGTGACGAGTGTAAAACCAGAAACGAGAGCCTGAGCAGCAATCAGAATGTCGTAGGGTCCAGAGGGCACACCCTGTTCTCTGAGATAGCGCGTTATTTCTCCCCCTTTTCGAGCTTCTTCAAGTCCGAAGGGCATGACGGGAATCGCTCTGAGGAAATCATCGATACGGGCCTTCCAACTATCGCGAGCCACTCGTTGACCTCTCACGCTCTCGAGCTCACACGCCGATACCGCCGAGATGGCCCAGGACGCAGTGGGAATAAGAGCGCTCTTGCGCACGACAACTGGATGATTCTTCAGGAGGAAGCTCACAGTGTCTGTGTCGAGCAGGTACCTCACTGTCCGCCACCATCACCCAAGTCAGGAAACCGGCCTGGTAGCGGGGTCCTTGGTGGCCACGGTTCATCCGCATCAGTGGGGGTGGATTGTGTGCTCCAGCGCTCCAAGAGTTGATCCAAAGTTACGGGCTCGTCGTGAGGGAGGATCTCGATGGTCCCCTGCGCTGTGGCGCGTATTTTGACGGAACGAGTCGGGGGAACAAGGCTTGCCGGAATCCTCACGGCCCAGCTTCCACCGTTACGGAACAATTTCGTCACCACAGGCTCAGTCATAGTGGCTAGTGTAGTCTATACATATTATATATACATCCAGGATGTGAAGAAAATGTCGGTGAAGAAATTTGGGGACCCATTGCCATAGATACTCAACAAACTTCTCGCGCACACTAGTCGTGGCGCAGCCAATCAGAACTGGTGCCCCTGGAGGGACTCGAACCCCCAACCCTTTCCTTAGGACGGAACTGCTCTTCCATTGAGCTACAGAGGCGGTGCCCAAAGTCTAGCGATGCTGACAATGTCGCCGGGCCTGACTAGGGTTCTTGCATGAAGCTTTACCTGGTGACATTTGGTTCCAGAGGCGACATTGAGCCTTTTCACGCACTTGCCCTCGAAGCCTCTTCCGCTGGTCACGAAGTGTTCTTCGCCCACACCGCCGATTTTGAGGCACAACCCGATGTGCCCTACATAGACATTGTCCTTCCAGGATCAGTGGAGAAAGTCATCGCAGACCAGGGCGTCTCGGTCTGGAAGGCGCTTCTGTCCTACAGCTCTGTCATGGAGCCGATGCTCAGAGCTGTCTGGGAGGCAAGCACCCGACACATTCGAGAGATTAAGCCTGACATGGTGGTGTACCACCCCAAAGTGGTGACCGCAGCCACCGCGGCCCACTCTGTGGGCGCACTCGCAGCACTCGTAGAGATTGTCCCGACGATGACGCCGACGAGACAGTTCCCGCCTGCGGGTTTCCCAGGAGGACTCCCTGCCTCACTGAACAAAGCAGCCTATGGGCTGGTCAAACTTGGGACTTCTGCCTTTTCTGGGACACTGTCTTCTCTTCGACGAGAACTCGGTGTAATTCGAAGCGAATCAGATCTGGTGGTCTGCCCCGTGAGCCCCTCTTTGGTTCCGCAACCTGGCGATTGGCCCCCCTACGCTCACGTGACCGGTCACTGGAATGTTCCCTCCCAAGCCAGCCTCGATCACGAAATGCTCGAGTTCGTCAGTGATGGCCCAATCCTGTATGCGGGTTTCGGTTCCATGCGGGATTCCCGCGGTCTCCAGCGAGCTTCCGCCATTGTGGGAGCCGCCAGGATTCTCGGGATGAAAACAATCCTCGCCACCGGTTGGGGAGGATTAGTGCCCTCCCCCGACCACATGGTCGCCCCTGATGTACTCGTTCGAAAAGCTATCCCTCACGCGGCACTTTTAGGGCATGTGGACCTCGCAGTTCACCACGGAGGCGCCGGAACCACTCACGCCATGGTGCGGGCCGGTATTCCTTCGGTCATCATGCCCTTCCTCGCCGATCAGCCCTGGTGGGCAGCGAGACTCGCGTCACAGAACCTCGGGCCAGAAGCGCTGCCTAGAACCACAACAAACCCTGACACCATTACTCGAGCACTCACGAAAGCTCAATCCTTTGATGACGTGGTCAGCCTCGCTGGTCTTCGCATGGCCACCGAGGACGGCCTCGCAAACACCGTAAGGATTCTCGAAGAAGCCGAAGTGGGCAACGGGGAGCTTCGCAAAGCCTAAGCGGCTTGCGCCAGATAGTTCTCCCAGCGATCTTGAGGACGCTCTATCCCTCGAACCAGCCACGCGGTTCCGTAGGGGGTCTTGGGGGACGCAAGTAGTCTCCAGCCCATCTCACTCGGAGTGCGGTCGCCCTTGATGTTGTTGCACTTGAGGCAACATGCCACCAGGTTTTCCCACTCATCTTTGCCTCCTCTGGAGCGAGGAATGACGTGATCAATCGTGCTTGCCGAGGCGTTGCAATAGGCGCACCGGTGCCCATCTCTGCGCAATACCCCTCTTCTGGAGACAGGAACCTGGCGGTTATGCGGCATTTTCACGTAGCGAGTGAGGACGATGACGGAAGGGCGCTCCCACGTGCCGTCGACACTTCTCACAGGATGAGAATTATCGCTCTCCACGATGATGGCTCGGCCGTTCATGACGAGCACTAACGCTCGTTTGAACGAGACCACCGACAGAGGCTCATAGCCGGCATTAAGGACAAGCGTTCGCATACTTACCTCCGAAGCTGAACTGCGCTGGGTCGCGAGTTGTGGTGTGGGGGTCATCTGCTACCTCCGCCGATAAAGCCAGCCTTAACGCAAAAGACACCATCGAAAACCGATGGTGTCTGGACGAGGGCCGAACTCTGACAAGCAAGAGAGGGCCTGGTGGAGACCTGTATCCGGAAGTATGCGCGCGCATCTCTGGGAGAGATACTCGCGGATACTGACATGGGATACTCCCTCGCTTCTGGTGAGGCGCGATGTCCTAAGGGTAACCCTCGAGGATTGGAGGGCGCTGAAACGGCACGCCGCTCCTATTTGGCCAGATACAGGTGCTCTGCGATGTGAGCGGGCACGACAACGGTGCCTCGAGGGTGATCAGCAACAATCTGATAGCCACCGGCGACCACACTCACCGTGACTCTCGCTCCCGGGATTACGCCCGCGGCCTTAAATTTCGCCAACAGGGAGGAATCAAATTGAGCAGGTTCTCCTAACCGTCTCAGCAGCCCTGACTGTGGCTCCTCACCCGCGAAATCTGTGACCCGAATAACACCGTGCAGAAATTTCTCCGACACCGACCCGCCGAGATCCTCCATCGCAGGAATCGGATTGCCGTAAGGAGACTCGGTGGGTTGGCCAAGCATTTCGATAAGCCGGCGCTCCACGTTTTCACTCATCACGTGCTCCCAGCGGCACGCCTCATCGTGCACGAGTGACCAATCTAATCCGATGACATCAGCGAGAAGGCGCTCTGCCAGGCGATGCTTCCTGGTCACCTCAATTGCTTTTTTTCGGCCCTTCTTCGTCAGAGCGAGCTGACGATCGGCCTCGACCACCAGCAAACCATCTCTTTCCATGCGGGCCACTGTTTGCGACACGGTGGGGCCAGAATGCCCAATTCGTTCTGAAATCCTCGCCCGAAAAGGCGGGATTCCCTCCTCTTCGAGGTCGACGATGGTGCGCAGATACATCTCTGTCGTGTCGACCAGATCAGTCATCGCGAATCCTCAGGGACTTGTTCTTCGGTGAGCCTTAGCTTACCCGGAGACACTCGGCACAGGTCGAGTAGCGAGCATGCGCTTAGGATTTAGGCATGGCCGAACTCACCATCCCTCAGGAACTCCTTCCCCACGATGGTCGATTCGGGTCAGGACCATCCCGGGTTAGCTCGGCTCAGCTGGATCATCTAGTGAGAAATGCTTCCTTGCTCGGCACCTCTCACCGGCAAGCGCCGGTGAAGGAGCTCGTGGCGAGAATTCAAGGGGCTCTCGCAGCGTTCTTCAGGCTCCCCGAGGGATACCAGGTGGTGCTTGGAAACGGCGGTTCCACTGCGTTTTGGGATGTCGCAGCGGCCAGCTTGGCCCGTAACCGGAGTGCGCACCTCAGCTTCGGAGAGTTTGGCGAGAAGTGTGTCAAGGCCCACACCACACCGTGGTTAGAAGCCCCCCACGTAATCAGGAGCGAACCGGGCTCCAGAGGCGAGCTAACCGCGGTTGCCGGTGCTGACGTGTACGCGTGGCCACATAACGAGACCTCCACCGGGGTCATGGCCCCGGTGGCGAGGGTTGCCGGCGCCGATGACGGCGCCTTGATGGTGGTGGATGCGACGAGCGCCGCCGGGGGACTCGATTTTGACGCCACACAAATGGATGTCTATTACTTCGCTCCCCAGAAGAATTTCGCCAGCGATGGTGGGTTGTGGTTCGCGCTGATGTCACCGGCGGCGTGTGAGAGAGCAGACGAGATTGCCTCAACTGGCCGCTACATTCCAGAGTTCCTGAACCTCCAGGTGGCGCTCGAGAATTCACGACAACACCAAACCTTGAACACTCCTGCCCTGGCAACGCTGCTTCTCATGGAAGCTCAGCTGGAATGGATGATGAGCGCGGGTGGGCTCTCGAGTGTGGCGGCCCACTGCCAGGAGACGTCGACCCTGCTCTATGACTGGGCAGACTCCAGAAATGACGTCACACCGTTTGTCTCGGCGCCAGAACACCGCTCCCACGTGGTGGTCACCCTCGATCTCGACGAGACGTTAGACGCAACACGAGTGACGTCAGTGTTACGAGCTAACGGGATTGTTGACACTGAGCCTTATCGAAAGCTTGGCCGCAACCAGATTCGCATCGCGACATTCGCCGGGGTTCCCACCACCGATGTGACGCGCTTGATATCGAGCCTGGACTTCGTGCTGGAGAACCTCTAAGGGTTTCCCTCGGGCTCGTCCACCTCGACGTGGTCGAAAAGATCATCGGGTTCGTCAGGGACTT
>JBJOIK010000032.1:0-6561 GCA_046047135.1 Actinomycetota bacterium | reverse complement strand
GCTACCTGTCCGAATGTCGCAGCTTGTTGGTCGCCCAATATTCCCGAGATGGGGACTTCCCTGAGAAGGCTTGTGGAATGGGCATGACCGTAAATCTCGGACGATGATCGGATTTCGGGGAGGATCTCGCGAGGGATGCCCCAGATGTCGAGAAGCTCTTGGTCCCACGCACAATCCTTCAAATCCATGAGGAGTGTTCTTGACGCGTTGGTGACATCAGTGACATGAACTCCGCCGTCAACCCCACCGGTGAGATTCCACAGCAACCAGGTGTCAGGTGTTCCAAACGCTAGTTGGCCAGCCTCTGCCGCCTCCCTCGCGCCTGGCACATTCTCCAAAATCCAGGCGATTTTGCTCGCTGAAAAATAGGTCGCGAGCGGTAAGCCCGTTCTGGCCCGTGACGCCTCGTTTCCCAGCGTGATGTCGATGCGGTCAACGATGGCTTGAGTTCTCGTGTCCTGCCACACAAGGGCGTTGTGGACTGGTTTGCCGGTGGCTCGATCCCAGATAATCGTTGTTTCTCTCTGGTTTGCGATTCCAATCGCGGCAATATCGTGCCGGGTCAGTTCTGCTCTCGCCAGAACTTCGCCCATGACTTCGCGGACATTGGTCCAAATTTCAAGTGGATCGTGCTCCACATGCCCAGGCTGCGGAAACATTTGTGTGTGTTCGCGCTGGCTCGACGACACCACAGCACCATCATGGGAAAAAATGATGGCCCGAGAACTCGTCGTGCCCTGATCGACAGCCAGGATGTGTGAGGACAAGACTTCTCCCCTTCTCCCCTGGGGGTTCCTTTTTAGGCCAGAAACCGTATAGTGAAGCTTAGTAACGTGCTCCGGGGTCAGTGAAACTCTGAGCCGGCGGTGATAGTCCGCGACCCGACTGCAGATAAACCTGTTGGCGGTTGACCAGGTGAAATTCTTGGACCGACGGTTAAAGTCCGGATGGTAGGAGACGTAACAAGCAGGTTGGAAATTTTCCAACCCCTTTTTGTGTTGCCGTTCCCGGAGCGACTCACACGAGGACACACCGGATGACTGCACACACAGCCCCTTCCCCTACCGCCTATCAGGTGGCGATGAGGCGTGCGCTAGAACTCGCAGAGCGAGGGCCGATCACCGGTGTCAACCCCCGAGTTGGTTGCACCTTGATAGATGATTCAGGTGACATTGTCGCTGAGGGCTGGCACATGGGTGCGGGAACCCCTCATGCAGAGGTGGTCGCACTCTCCAAATTGCAGGACAAGGGTTTGAGTGCCCGGGGTTTGACCGCGGTTGTGACGCTCGAACCGTGTGCGCACACCGGAAAAACGGGTCCTTGTGCGTCGGCCCTTATTAACGCTGGAATTGAACGCGTCGTCTATTCCATAGAGGATCCGGGCCAGCATTCAAGTGGTGGCGCCGCAATTCTGAGAGAAGCAGGCATCGACGTAATCAGCGGCGTTGAGGAATCAGCTGGCCACAAACTGATCGAGAGGTGGCTTCGAGCAGAGACGCTTCAGCGGCCCTGGGTAACTCTCAAGTGGGCTATGACCCTTGATGGTCGCTCAGCAGCGGCTGATGGTAGTAGTCAGTGGATTACCGGTCAACCCACCCGACAGCGTGTTCACTTCGACCGGTCTCAGCACGATGCCATCATCGTGGGAATCAACACAGTCCTTCTCGATAACCCCCAATTGACCGCCAGGAAACCCGACGGGTCTCTCTATTCTCATCAACCCCACGCTGTGGTGATGGGGCAAAGGAACTTACCCCCGGATTCTTCATTACCGTCACACCCGGGAGGGTTCACCCACATCAGAAAACACGATGTCAAGGATGCGCTCATTCAGCTTTACCAAGCTGGGATGAGAAGCGTGTATGTCGAGGGCGGGCCAACGTTGGCTAGCGCTTTCCTAAGAGACCGCCTTACGGATGAACTCCACATCACGATGGGGCCCCTGCTTTTGGGTGGCCCTCACACCGCTCTCTCGAACATTGGCGTCGAGACGATGGCAGAAGCTCACCATCTCAGCATTGTGGATGTTCATCGCCTGGGCGACGATCTTGTCGTCATTGCACAACCTCAGAAAGAAGGGAGCCACTGATGTTTACGGGGCTCATCGAAGAGATAGGAACGATCACATCCATTACCGATAGTGGTGACGGGGCGATCGTCGACATCGCTGCGTCGGTTGTGCTGGAAGACGTCTCACACGGAGACTCCATTTCGATTAGCGGCGTATGCCTCACGGTCATCGACTTCACCCCCACCTCAATGAGGGCCGATGTCATGAAGGAGACCCTCCAGAATTCCAGTGCCGGCCTGTGGAGGGCGGGGACCACGGTGAATCTCGAACGAGCCGCACGAGTGGGAGACCGTCTGGGGGGTCACATTGTTCAAGGGCACGTCGATGCCACGGGAACCGTTCTGGAAGTTCGACCAGGAGAAAGATGGCAAGTAATCCGGTTTTCTTTGGATGACGCGATTGCTCCTCTGGTGGCCAGAAAAGGCTCCATCACCCTCGATGGGGTATCCCTGACAATTTCAGACATTGGAAAGGACTGGGCTGAGGTGTCGCTCATTCCTGAAACCCTCAGCGCTACGACCCTTGGTAAAGCAGCTGTCGGTGACATGCTCAATATCGAAACCGACATGCTCGCTCGCCACGTCCTACGTTTGCGCGAATTCGAGCTCAATGGGGTCTCGTCATGAGTATTGGGACTATAGAGGAAGCGCTAGAGCACTTGCGCTTGGGTCGACCGATCATTGTTGTCGATGACGAAGCGAGGGAAAACGAAGGAGACCTTGTTCTCAGCGCTCAACTGGCCACCCCAGAATGGGTGGGATTTGTGATTCGGCACTCTTCTGGTTACCTGTGTGCTCCGATGCCTTCAGAAAAGGCGACGGCTCTCAACTTGCCTCCGATGGTCGCCGACAATGAGGACCCGCGCAACACTGCCTACACCGTGAGCGTTGATGCCGCCTCTGGGATTACGACTGGAATTAGCGCTTCAGACCGAACCAGAACTCTCAGGGTACTCGCTGACCCAAGCTCCACTCCTGCATCTCTCATCCGCCCGGGACATATCGTGCCTCTCAAAGCTGCTCCCGGCGGCGTCAAAGAACGTGCAGGACATACGGAGGCTGCTGTTGAGCTTATGCAGTTGGCAGGGCTAGAACCTGTGGCCGTCATAGGCGAGGTTGTGGGTGATGACGGAGAACTCCTTCGTCTTCCCCAGCTCCTGGAGATGGGTGAGAGAGACAGAATTCCCGTTGTGACTATCGCTCAGCTCATCAAAGACCTCGATGCGAATCCGGAGGGTAAGGACATCAGGCCACCGAGGCATCGAAATGTTGCAGATCAGCGCGTTATTTTCGAAGTCGAAACCAGGGTTCCCACCGAACACGGAATCTTCGATCTTCGTGCCTATCGGGATCGAGCAACAGGTGCGGACCACATCGCCATCGTGTCAGGAACACCCCACGACGGAACACTGGTCCGATTGCACTCAGAATGCCTCACAGGTGAGGCCATGGGCTCCTTGAAATGTGAGTGTGGTCCGCAGTTGCAGGCAGCGATGGAGAGAATCAGCGAAGAGGGTGGCATCGTGATCTATCTCCGCGGCCACGAAGGTCGCGGTATTGGGTTGGTCAATAAGCTTCGCGCCTATCGTTTGCAAGAGTTAGGACTTGACACTCTCGATGCCAACTTGGCACTGGGGCTCCCCGCGGACGCTAGAGACTACGGTGCCGCCGCTGCGATTCTCTCAGATATGGGCATCACCTCAGTCAGATTGCTCTCCAACAATCCGGAGAAGCGACGGCAACTTGAACAGCACGGCATCACGGTGTCAGCCCTCGAACCACTCGTCGTCGGAGTGGGCGAGGTGAACACGGCTTACTTGGAAGCGAAGCGAGACCGAATGGGACACCACCTTCCCGGAGAGCTAGCAACAGGTGCCATCACGATTAACCAGGAGGGAGACAACCAATGAGTGGTCACGGAGCGCCAAGGATTGACCTAACAGGTGCAGCAGGACTCAAAGTCACCGTGGTGGCGGGTATGTGGCACGAGCAAATCTCGGAAGCTTTACTCGCCGGCGCACTCAGAGTGTTGGATTCTGCTGGTGCGGTCACCACGGTTGTCAGGGTTCCAGGATCATTTGAACTACCGGTGGCCTCCCAAGCAGCCCTTGAATCAGGAGCAGATGCTGTGGTCGCACTCGGAGTAATTATTCGAGGAGGAACACCTCACTTCGAGTATGTTTCGTCAGCTGCGACCACCGGATTGACAGAGGTCGCTCTCCGAACGAGGAAACCTGTTGGCTTCGGTGTCCTCACCCTCGACGATGAGCAACAGGGGCTTGATCGTGCTGGACTCCCGGGTTCTAAGGAAGATAAGGGCGCAGAGGCTGCCGAAGCTGCCCTCCATACAGCTTCGGTGCTTCGAGGCCTTCGTTAGCGGGCAAATTCTCTGACGAAGAAAGTCATCCCACTCTTCGCAATGCCCCGCATCAACGAGTAATCAGGAGGCAGGTCAGACCCCAGCACACAGGTGAAGCGATTTGCGGGGATTCCACTGTCAAGAAGATGAGCCACGAGGTCCCTGTTGGCGTCATAATTGCCGACCACGATCGAATCGGCACTGCGAAAGAAACTCAGGACATCTTTGAGGGATGCCGACTCAGTCAAAGTCGAGTCTGATTTCAGGTGAGCTGGAATTGATCTCGTATACCCAAAGCCTTTGCCGTAAAGCCGGAGGGTGTCTCCCTCAAAATCATCAAACAAATATGAGGGTTCCCACGCGGCCCGAAGACTGGAACCCAGGACTTCGGAGAGACCTATGAAGGTAAAGGCACTGAGATAGTCAGTTCTCGCTTGTAATGCTCGATCGAGGAATACAACGTTTCCTTGGATGTTTGACATCTCGAATAGGAACTCCGCCATCGACTTGGTTGTGAGGTGTTGATGCGCCCAGCGGCTGAGAAAGTCATGGGTGGCATCGTCAGGAACGGCAGGCCCTTCCGAGATAAGCGACCGAAGTATCGCACTCAGTGTTGTCTTGGGGTAATGAGCCAACGAAAAGTTGGGTGAGGAGGCAAGGCCCGGCATCAAAGGTATTGCTCCCGCAAACAAGACCTCGAGGTGCCGGAAGGTATCCCAACCACCTTTCTTCGTTGACAGAGCAAAATGACTACCCCGGTATTCATTCAAATACTCGTCCCAATTCGTATACGAATGCGCCTCACCCGGGTATGTAGTCGACAAAAAATGTGGCCTGGCGGAAGGATCAGTGGTCTGCACGTGAAGAGAGGGATAGGAGAAGTTCAGCGGATACACGCCGTGTTGACGAAAACACTCAGCTGCTGCGTCCCTTGGGTTCACGTCCCTGCGATCCTCAGAAAGAAAAGATCGAACTGGGAGCGATTCGGCAGATCGGATAAAAAGCGAAGCATGCAACTCGCGCTTGTAGTAATCGGGGCGTCCCACAGGTGCAGGATGGGGAGTGCCGCGAAGGAAATGGCCCCATTTCATGCGAAAGAACCGAATTGCTCCGACCAGCCTTGAGCGCCTCGGTGCCGAGGACACCTTCTTCACCTGATTCACACAGGGAGTTTATCGGGGAGCGAACACGAGCCCAGGAAGTCCCCATGTAGGGCACACTCGTAGTCAAACAAAAGGAACACACATGAGTATGGGATTTGGCACCAGACGGCGTGCAATCAACTATCGCGACAGTGACGACGGCTCCCCCAGGGCCACATTCCGTCAGCTCATGCCTTTTCTCTTGGAACACAAGAAAGTACTCTCTCTCGTCATCATTTTGAGCACCGCGGGGGCATTCACCACACTCGCGCAACCGCTCGTAGTCAGTCAGGTCATCACGGTCGTTGAAGCGGCAGAGCCACTGGGCAATCTCGTGTGGATACTGGTTGGGTTGGTGATGGTGTCAGCCGCTCTATCGGGATTCCGGCACTATCTTCTGCAGCGAACCGGCGAAGGAGTGGTTCTCTCCTCCCGAAAGGCTCTGGTCAGGCGCATGCTCAATTTGCCGATTTCGGAATTCGACCAACGGAGGACTGGAGACTTGGTGTCTCGGGTAGGCAGTGACACAACACTGCTCCGAGCAGTCCTTACCCAAGGCCTCGTCGAAGCCGTTGGGGGAGCTCTGACTTTTGTCGGCGCTGTCGCCGCGATGATTTACCTCGACGCCTTTCTGTTCCTGCTGACTGGTCTCGTTGTCGCCATCGCTGTCACCGCAGTAGTGACCCTTTCCAGAAGGATTCGGGTTGCGAGCAGAAAAGCCCAAGACAAAGTCGGAGACCTCACCGCAAGCGTCGAGAGAGCCATTAGCGCGGTGAGAACGGTCAGAGCCGCCAACGCTACGGATCGCGAAATTAGCAGCGTCGACAACGACGCCGAGGGCGCCTGGCGCCTCGGTCTTGATGTGGCAAAGATCTCCGCATTGGTTGTCCCTGTTTCAGGAATTGCGCTTCAGGTCGCGTTTCTCGTGGTCCTAGGAGTGGGAGGGTTCAGGGTCGCGAGTGGCTCTCTTCCCGTTTCGGATCTCGTCGC
>JBJOIK010000031.1:0-9212 GCA_046047135.1 Actinomycetota bacterium | reverse complement strand
ACCTCATCGTGCTCGATGTCATGTTGCCCGACATCAATGGTTTTGGAGTGACCAAGAGACTCCGCGCTTCTGGATACACCTGTCCCATTCTGTTCCTCACCGCAAAGGACTCCACGGAGGACAAGATCACAGGCCTCACGGTCGGTGGTGACGACTACGTGACAAAACCCTTCAGCCTGGATGAGATTGTGGCGCGAATCAAAGCAATTCTGCGCAGAACTCTCAACGAAGAAGACGACGCTCTCATTCGAGTCGGTGACCTGAGCATGGACCAAGACACCCATGAGGTATTTCTCGGCTCAATTCCCATTGAACTCTCGCCCACCGAATTCAAGCTGTTGCGCTACCTCATGTTGAATCCCAACCGAGTGCTCTCCAAAGCGCAGATTCTGGACCACGTGTGGGAGTACGACTTTAACGGCGATGCCGGCATCGTCGAGAGCTACGTGTCCTATCTTCGCCGGAAGCTCGATCCACACACCGGGGAACCACTCATTCAGACCAAGCGAGGTTTTGGGTACATGCTGAAGTCAGACAAGGTCTAAGCCGGACGCTATGACATCTCGCCTGCAGCGATGGTGGGAATCAACCTCGCTGCGAACCAAGGTGACCGGGGTGACTGTGATCGTCATCACCCTGGGTCTCTTTGGTATCGGTGTTGGCACCATGGCTGCGGTCCAGCAGTATCTGCTGGATGAAGTTGATCGAAAGATCGATGAAGTCGCAGCGGGACTCCCACCAAGCCTTCGAACAACAGATTTTGCAGCCTTCGATACAACGGGTGAATACGGGTCGCGCAGTAATTACTATTTGGCCGCCATTTCTGACGATGGCGAGGTGCTGGCGAGCAATCTCACGTCGGCCGATGCCGCGTACCAACCAGACGTCAGCGGTGTCACTCAGAGCTTCGTGTTGAACAACACTCCTGCCTTTACCGTGTCAAGCCTCGATAGCTCCACCGAATGGCGGCTTCACGCCTACAACCTCCGGATTGTTCAGGAAGCCGACATGGTGGAGCAACAAGCAACCCTGGTCATCGGAGTCGACCTCGAAGAGTCCCGGGAGACCGTTGGGCAATTTGCCACCATCTTCCTCCTGTTTGGTATCGGAACAGTCATCCTCAGTGCCATCCTGACGGGAATCTTGGTTACGACGACATTCAGGCCTCTTAGGGAAGTTGAGTTGACGGCGGCCAGGTTTGCCGGTGGTGATTTCTCCCAGCGACTGGGTGGTGCGACACCCAACACTGAAGTGGGAAGACTCACTCGCTCTCTCAACACCATGCTCTCCCGAATAGACAGGGCATTTGCCGATCGCGCCGACACCATCGATCAAATGCGCAGGTTCATAGGGGATGCGAGCCACGAACTTCGAACACCTCTGGTATCAGTTCGAGGATATGCCGAGCTCTATCGCATGGGAGCTCTCACCAAGAAGGCCGACATCGCGAGCGCGATGGAGCGGATAGAAAAAGAGGCGCAGAGAATGACAACTTTGGTCACCGACCTCCTTGAACTCGCTCGGCTCGATGAAGCCAAACCTCTCGAGCTCCAGCCCGTCAATCTTGTCGAGCTGGCCCATGACGCGGCCAAAGACGCGGAAGCGTCAGCACCCGGCCGGACGGTGACGCTCTGGCACGAGGGCGAGCTCGTTCATGACCCTTCCAGTGTGAATCCGATATCCCTGAGCGCTGAGGAGAACAAGATTCGGCAGGTTCTCGCGAACCTGCTTCAAAACGCCTTGCGATTTAGCTCTGATGACACCCCAATTGAGATTGTGGTGGGTCGTCAGTCCAACCCTGCCAGGGGTCTGGTGAGCGTGATCGACCATGGCGAGGGAATTCCCCCGCAAATCCGAGACAAGATTTTCCAGCGCCTGTGGCGCGCTGACACCTCTCGGGCGAGAGAAACCGGGGGGTCTGGGCTTGGCCTGGCCATTGTCGACACAATCGTCAAGCGCCACAAAGGCTCCATCCAGGTGACGGAGACACCAGGCGGTGGCGCTACCTTCCTGGTCTCACTCCCCCTTGTCCCCAGCGAATCTGCCTGGGAAGTTTTACCCGGCTAATCAGCACAGTCCTGCGCCGGCTCCTTTGGTGTATTAGGGTCTCCACCATTACCCCAGGAGGCATTGTGACCCGTTATTCCGTCGACAGCGACGAGGTATTGACCGCAGCAACACACGCCAGAGCCACAATCCAGCGGATCAATGCCGACGTGGCGACGTTGAACTCGCAGCTACTGGCATTGGGAGGTAGCTGGAGCGGGCCGGCCGCGACGGCGTTCCATAGCGTCCACCAGAGCTGGCGAAATACCCAGGTGGCCGTCGAGGAGAGCCTTGGCGCTCTCGGTGTGGGTGCCCCTCTTGGGACACCCACACCGTCGGATCTGGTGGACTTAGAAGTCCATTCCTCCCATACCACCGGAGGGGTCACCGGCGGGTGCTGGAGCGGGCTCCGGCTTCTCCGCGACAACTGCCTCAGTGGTGAGGAATAGGCCTGCGATGGAGGCGGCGTTCAGCAGAGCGGAACGGGTTACCTTCACGGGGTCTGCGATACCGGCAGCGAGCATGTCGACATACTCGCCAGTGGCTGCGTTGAGACCGTGACCGACCTTGAGGCCGCGCACGTGCTCAGCAACAACACCGGGCTCGTGGCCTGCGTTGACCGCAATCTGCTTCAGCGGAGCGTCGATAGCAACCTTGACGATGTTCGCACCAGTTGCCTCGTCACCCGTGAGCTTCAGGCCATCAAAGGCCTTCGCACCGGCCTGGATGAGAGCGACGCCACCACCGGCGACGATTCCCTCTTCCACAGCGGCCTTTGCATTGCGGACAGCGTCCTCAATACGGTGCTTGCGCTCCTTGAGCTCGACCTCCGTGGCAGCACCTGCCTTGATCACCGCAACACCACCGGCCAACTTCGCGAGACGCTCCTGGAGCTTCTCACGGTCGTAGTCGGAGTCGGTGTTCTCGATTTCCTGACGGATTTGCTTCACGCGACCAGCGATAGCGTCGGATTCGCCGGCGCCCTCCACGATGGTGGTCTCATCCTTGGTCACCACAACCTTGCGGGCGCGACCGAGCATGTCGAGGTCGATGTTCTCGAGCTTGAGACCAACCTCTTCCGAGATCACCTGGCCACCGGTGAGGATGGCGATGTCCTGGAGCATGGCCTTGCGGCGGTCACCGAAGCCTGGTGCCTTGACGGCCACAGACTTGAAGATTCCGCGGATCTTGTTGACCACAAGGGTGGCGAGGGCTTCGCCCTCGACGTCCTCAGCGATGATAAGGAGCTGCTTGCCGGACTGGATCACCTTGTCCACAATCGGCAGAAGGTCCTTGATTGCGGAGATCTTCTGGTTTGCGATGAGGATATAGGGGTCCTCGAAGACGGCCTCTTGACGGTCAGGGTCCGTGACGAAGTAAGCGGACAAGAATCCCTTGTCAAAACGCATACCTTCGGTCAGTTCGAGGGTGGTACCGAAAGTGTTCGACTCTTCAACGGTCACCACGCCTTCCTTACCGACCTTGTCGATAGCCTCTGCAATCAGGGCACCGATGGTGGGGTCAGCAGCAGAAATCGATGCGGTAGCAGCGATTTCTTCCTTGGTCTCCACCTCTTTGGCGATCTTCAAGAGAGCGTCGGAGACGGCCTCGGTGGCCTTCTCGATACCGCGCTTGAGGCTGATGGGGTCAGCACCCGCGGCGACGTTGCGAAGACCTTCACGGACGAGTGCCTGAGCGAGCACCACAGAGGTGGTGGTTCCGTCACCGGCAACGTCATCGGTCTTCTTCGCGACCTCTTTGACCAGCTCGGCGCCAATCTTCTCGAAGGGGTCACTCAGTTCGATTTCCTTGGCGATCGACACACCATCGTTGGTAATGGTGGGGGCTCCCCACTTCTTCTCCAAGACGACGTTACGACCGCGGGGCCCAAGGGTCACCTTGACAGCGTCTGCCAGGGTGTTGAGCCCGCGCTCGAGACCACGGCGGGCCTCTTCATTGAAAGAAATTAGTTTTGCCATCAGTATCTCGTCCCTCCCGGACGTCTAGTGTGCTGTAGCTATTGGCACTCGCCTGTTACGAGTGCTAATTGATTTTGGCACTCTCACGCCGAGAGTGCAAGTGCACGCCGGGGGTGTCTAGGAACTAGTTAATGGTCAGAACTCCAGCGTCGACGTCGGACGAGTCATTCGGAATCAATTCGATCCAGGTGTTTCCCACTCCGAGCTTCACTTCATCGCCGCTGGCAGTGGTCAACACGATGGGAGATTCCGGAGATGCCTTGAACCAATTGATTTCGACAATCGAACCGCCGGTCGCAATCCATCCCGTTCCCTGGTTGACCAGGCGAGTGGTGGGAATGTCTTCCACCACATCGATTCCCACGCTCAGGATGATGACGTTGGTCGCTGCGAGCTGATTGCCGCTGGAGGCCGAGTCAGCTGCTCCATTGGTTTGAAAGCGCAAGAACTTGCCTTGAGTTCCATCCCATTCCCAGGTGGGGCTGGAGAACCCACTGAAACGAGGGTTCAAGGACGTCACCGCGCTTCCACCAGCAACTGCCGTGGACTCCTCGATGGAGGCTGCATAGGCAAACTGCTGAGCAGGCGCTGGCAGATCAAGGTGCTGGTCAATGAGCTCAGGTGCCTTCACCAGAACGTTGTGCGGTGCCACCTTTGCGCTGGTGCGGTAGAAGGTGCTCTCCGTGTCGGGCTGGCCGTGGATGGCGTTGTATACGGGGGCTTCCTGCATCATCTGGATAAAACGGACCTGCCCACCGGAGTAGGCAAATACCCCTCCAAATGGACTCACAATCTCAGGGTCCATGGGGCGCACGGAGCGAACCGGACCAATCTCAGCGGGAAGAACAGAGTGCCACACCGCGACATAGCGGGTCAGGCCACCCTCCACGAGTTCTTCGAACACGATGTCCGCCTCGTCCAAACCAACCTGGGGCCTGGCCGAGGGGTGGTTGTCAATCTTTGCGGAGAGAGAAGGCCTCGAGAGGCTTCCCGGCTCAATGGTGGCGCCGGTCAAGGCAGCAACGGTGGCGTTATCCACTACCGCTTCGCTGGACTCCCCACCCTCCGTGGTGATGACTTCGTCGCCGCCTTCGGTGGTGCTACCAGCACATCCCGCTAGTGCGAGAGCAGCAACCGCTGCGAGAGCAAAGACTGAACGGACACGGTTTTTCATGTGAGACTTACCTTTTCCTTAGGCGATTGTGATGGGGGCTACGTCGACTCAGTATCGACGTAGTCGGCTCCCAGAACCACGGTAATGCGGGCTCCCGGATATGCAGTTGTTTGGACGACGGAGTCCGCATCAAGATCCAAAACCTCGGCGATTCCGAGAGCAATGGCCCTATCAGCGTCCTCACTATACGCCACAACGCTTTGTTGAACGTCCGTTGAGTCTGCGTTTGTCGCCGTGGCCTCTGGCCACCCCACGGTGACCAATCTCTCGACGGCTCTCGCCGCCATTCCCTGGGTGGCGGTGCCGTTCAGAACCGTCAACGTAAGACCCTCAGTGTCTATTTGAGTGGGATCCGTAATCGCGACGACCTCTTCAGGAATCTCCTGCTCAACGACTGCTGGCTCCTCACTGGGCGCTTCATCCGTTATGACGGGAACTTCGCTCGGGTCCAGAGCCAAATTGTCGTCGCTTCGGTCAACTAGCCACAATCCGCCCAGCACGAGAAGGATGACGGCTCCCAGCCCGATGCCAATCGGAGCGAACACAGACCACGACGAGCGCTCACGTCTATGCGTTCCCACATAGGTGACATCTCTGTCGACCTCGTCAAAGCGGTCGGGAAGAAAGGAGGGTGAACCCGAACGAGCCATTCTTACCCTCCTCTTTCTTTCTGACGCAGTTGCCACGCTTCAAGGCATTGCCTCACCAACACAGCGTCATATTCCAACGCCGCCTGTGTGCGACATATCGCATACACGCGCTGATAATAACGAGCCAACGAGAGGCCAAAGCGCTCCCTCACCGCAGACTCTTTATTTGGTGCCAAGCCCCAAAATTCGCGCTCAAATTCCAGGATGGCCCGATCGTTAGCGCTCAGGCCTTCGGTGTGGGGGCGTGGAGGTTGCATCTGTGCCCATGATAAGCCGACTCAGCAGTGAGTCAGCGAAATCCCCTACGCTAGTCACACTGTGAGTCTCCGCCGCTTGTCCTCTCGTGGGGCCCTTCTCATAGCCCTTGCGCTGGGGCTCTCATCCTGCCAGCCAGCGTCATACCGAGCGCTCGATACAGAGTCACTCAACTCACTCGAGCGACCGCCGCTGGAGGACATTTCCTGGTTGGAACAACCCCGGGAGTGGGTGGGCCCCTCCACCGCAGTCATGGGTGACGTCGCCATTACCCCGGTGGCAGAGAACCCTGAACCGTCACTGCCCGTGAACGTGGTGTCCCAGGATTTATCGGGCGATGTTGAGCTCGTTGTCACCACGGCAGACCGGATACTCGCCCTCGATATGTCTGGCTCCCTCGCGGCAACCGTCTTTGCACTGGGTCTTGGGGATCGACTTGTGGGTCGCGATATCTCGACAGCTTTTCCTGGGGTGGAGGACTTACCGGTTGTGACCGGCAGCGGTCACGCCATGTCCCCTGAAGCCGTGCTCGAGCTTCGTCCGGACTTACTCATCACCGACGGAACCATTGGTCCGCTCGATGTGGTGCTGCAGTTGCGAGAAGCTGGCGTCACGGTTGTATTCATTCGGCAAGAGCCGGGCCTTGATGCTCCCGCGTCGATGGCCCGCTCCGTCGCCGCCGTTCTCGGTATTCCTGAAGAAGGTGAACTATTGGCGAGGCGAATACAAACCGAGCTCGATCAGGTGCTCGCCACAATCGCAGCCAACAGCCCTGCCGACACTCAGGACAAGCTGAAAATGGTCTTTCTCTATATCCGGGGAGCAAATGGTATCTACTACCTCTTCGGTGAAGAGTCCGGTGCGGGAGATCTGATTACAGGATTGGGCGGAATCGATATCGCCACCGAGATCGGATGGACCGGTCTTAGGCCGATGACCGATGAGGCTCTCATCGCCGCCAATCCCGACCTGATTTTGGTCATGTCGGATGGATTAGCGAGCGTGGGTGGCCCCGAAGAACTCGTCGCGCTCAAGCCTGCTATTGGTCTAACGAATGCCGGTCGCAATCTGCGCTTTGTTGACATGGATGATTCACAGGTGTTGAGCTTTGGGCCCAGGACGCCTCAGGTTATGGATGCTCTAGCTCGCGCGATTTACGACCCCGCCGAATAGCTGCACCCACAGAGGCTGCGAGTGCGGCGAGTGCAACTGCTCCCCCAGGAATCCACCAGGCGAACTCGCTCCCTGACAAACATCCTGGTTCAACGCTGAGCTCGAGCGAGAGCGGATCCATGTCTTCTCCCGCTGGGTATGTCCCAAACGCGTCGGAACCCTCGTCACTCAGGGTCACCTGAGCCTGCTCGACCACCCAGTGGCCTGATTCTTCATCGACGCTTTCTTGGTCTCTGGACCAGGAAACCAATGCAAACGGCACGTCGGTTTGATTGACACTCACCTCCTCCATGGTGTCCCCGACAACATCGAGGAAGAGAGTTGCCTCGCGAGAACCGTGGAACACGATGGTGGGGTGAGAGAGTGAGGTCTCCAAAATGCCGCCATGGCCTTCAAAAAGAAGCTCACCATCGAACTCAATAGTTCCCGAGCCACGATCGGGAAGCACATAGCCTTCCCCTCCTGTGAACGTGAAATGGGGAATGTCATACCCCACATCTCCTGACACCGCCCAGGTTCCCTGGGCTATCGACCCGGAGATGTACGAGCGAAAAGATTCCTTGAAACCCCAGGTGACGCTGACCTCTTGAACATCACACGCTCCTTCTGGCGGAAGTGCCTGAAAAGCAGGGATCACCAAGAGCCCTGCTAGGACGAGCCTAAGCACCAGCGGCTCTCACCATGAGGCGATGAGGAATCCCGGCTTCCTGAAAGACCTCGCCACGAGCGATGAAGCCAAACTTCGCATACAGCGCGGTGACGTACTCCAGAGAGTGCAAATACAGCTCCCTATCTCCTGCGAGCTCGAGAGCTCTCGAGAGCAAAACCTGAGCAAGCCCCTCTCCTCTGCGGTCTTTCCTCACCACCATCCGACCAAAACTGTCCTTTATCCCGTGGCGAGCCGAAGCCGCCCCGGGTTGGTGGACAATCCTCATGTAGGCCGCCATTCCTTTGTCGTCCGCAATCCACAGGTGAATGGTCGAAGGATCGCGGTCACTGGCATCAAATTCTTCTTCATCGATTTGTTGCTCCAGGAAGTACACTTCGGAGCGCAACACCGCCATGTCAAAGACATCATCAGGTGTGAATTCACTCCACATTTTGTGAATCACCTGGTGAGCGGACATGAGGGCGAGTTTAATGGTGACACCTTCACAACAACCGCACGCGAGGTGGCAGATGGTCAACAAAGTCAACAAGGACGATTCGCTCTGGAAAGCAGAGCTCCCTCCGGAGCGCTATGCAATCTTGCGTCAAGCTGCCACTGAACCACCCTGGAGTGGAGAGCTCCTCACCGAAAAGCGTGATGGCGTTTATTCCTGCGCAGGATGCGGGCAGGAGTTGTTTCGTAGCGACACCAAGTTTGAGTCCGGCTCAGGCTGGCCCTCCTTCTTTGATGCCATCACACCCGGAGTCGTTGAACTTCACGAAGATCGAAGCCTGGGTGTGATTCGAACGGAAGTAGTCTGTGGCGCGTGCGGTGGCCACCTTGGTCATCTTTTTGATGACGCATATGGCACCCCCACAGGGCAGCGCTATTGCATGAATTCTCTGGCCCTGGAATTCACTCCCGAGTCGTAGGTCTTCGCCCCAGGGTCACCAGTATCGACCCCACCAGTGTGACCAGTGCCCCCACAATCGTGATGACGTGAACATCTGAGGTCGCCACCGGAACCAACAGGTCCAGTGCGAGTGAACCAAAGAGCTGACCGGTCACCAAGGACACTCCTACGCCCAGTACCCCGATGATTCCGACCGTGATGGTCTGAGTCGCGATGAAGACGGTACCGATAGCTCCCCCCGTCCACAGCCACCATTGGCCAGGGATGGCAACGGGACCGCCGGTGAAGGGAAGTGACGCCGCGGCGATAATCGCGAGGGTGGCGGTTCCGATCGCAAAATTAATGAATGTTGCCGAAATCGCTGACCCAGCAA
>JBJOIK010000030.1:0-7079 GCA_046047135.1 Actinomycetota bacterium | reverse complement strand
AGCATCAAAATTCAGGGCATCAAAGTTGAACCATTCATGTTCAATTTCGGGACCCTCCGCAACCTCCCAGCCCATGGAAACAAAAACATCCGCCATGTCCTCCATCAGCACACTGAGCGGGTGGCGCGAGCCCGTTTTCCGTCTCGTCCCCACAGAGGTGAGATCGAGGGCTTCCTCTTCAAGGCGAGCGGCCTCTTCGAGTGCTCCAAGCTCGGTTTCACGCTTCGCGAAAGCTTCCGCGACACGTGCTTTGGACTCGCCCATCAATTTGCCCGCTTCGGCTTTCTGATCAGCGGGCACATCTCGCAGAGTCGCGTTCATCACGGAAAGCGAAGACTTCTCCCCCATGTGTGCCGTCCGGGCCCTCTTGAGATCTTCGAGGGACTGGGCACCAGAAATAGCGCTGAGGGCTTCGGACACAGCGCGTTCAGCGTTCTCGACGGTGATGACCAATGAATCGGACACGAGCGCCCAGTCTACTGGGCGCAGACGCTATCGGGCGGTGTGCTGTGCGAGTGCTGCTTGGTAGATGCAAATAGCTGCGGCGGTTTGAAGGCTTAGCGATTCGGCGTGCCCAAACATGGGGACAGACACCACTGCATCAGCAAGTGCTTCATCCTCTGGAGATAAACCGTGGGCCTCGTTGCCCAACAGCCACGCGATCGGACCGCGCAGTTCGCCGTCTTGGCTGACAAGGCCGAGGTTTTTCCCCGCGGCGTCTGTGGCGAGCACGGTGATGCCGTGGCGGTTCACAACAGACATGACTTCGGGCAGAGAGACATCGGTCACCACGGGAATATGAAAAACACTTCCTGTGGTTGCCCGCACTACTTTGGGATTGAAGACATCAACACTCTCGCTCGTGACAACGACCGCGTCGACCCCGGCCGCATCAGCGGTGCGAATGATGTTCCCCACATTTCCGGGATCCTTCACCTGGTGAAGAACAACGACGTGCTTCGATGAGGCTGAGATCGCACTCTCCAGAGAAACATCGACATACGAGGCGACAGCTAATACACCCTGAGGAGTCACCGTGTCTGCCATGGCCTCAAGAACAGCGTCGCTCACCACCGTGACCGGCAGACCAGCGCGTGCCGCCATCGACATAATGTCGGGATTTCGATCCCTTCCCGACACCGTAGCGAATATGTCTCTTACGACCTCAGGCCGAAAAGCGAGCGCCTCCCTGGTTGCCTGGGGACCTTCCACCAAGAACAGGCGCGCTTCACTACGTCGCTGTTTCTTCGCAAGTTTTGCGACAGCGCGAACTGTGGGAGAACGTGGGTTGTCGAGCACGTGACAAGGGTATGAGCCCTACCCGAACACTAGGTGAAGACTCGCTAAACGATGGTGGTGAATGAGTGAGGGGTCGCGCACACGGCGCGACCCCCCACTGACCACTACTTACGCCTTGACTGCGGGTGCTGACGTGTCCTTTGGCAAAGCCTTCTTCGCCTCTTCCACGAGAGTGGCGAACGCTGCGGGCTCGTTGGTGGCGAGCTCGGAAAGCATGCGACGGTCAACTTCAATGCCAGCCAGGCCAAGTCCCTGGATAAATCGGTTGTAGGTGATTCCGTTAGCGCGAGCACCCGCGTTGATGCGCTGAATCCAGAGGCGACGGAAGTCGCCCTTGCGTGCTCTGCGGTCGCGGTAGCTGTAGACCAGCGAGTGGATTACCTGCTCTTTAGCCTTGCGGTACAGACGAGACCGCTGGCCCCGATAACCTTCTGCGCGCTCGAGAACGACTCGACGCTTCTTCGCGGCGTTTACCGCATTCTTTACACGTGCCATGATTCTTTCCTTCGCTTAGGTCTACTTGGAGAGCAGCTTCTTAACAGCCTTGACGTCAGCCGGAGCCAACACTTGTTCCTGGTTGAGTCGACGAGTCAATTTGCTCGACTTCTTCTCCAGGTTGTGACGCATTCCAGCGCCCTGCTTCATCACTTTGCCGGTGCCAGTGACCTTGAAGCGCTTCTTCGTGCCGGAGTGGCTCTTCTGCTTAGGCATTGTCTTCTTCCTTCTTGGTTGTGGTCTTGGGCTTCGCAGCGACCGCCTCTACGGGAGGTTCCTCCTGCTGCTTCGCTTGGTTTTTCTGATTTCTGGCCTGCGCCGCCTTCGCCTCCGCTTTTGATTTCAGGGGAGCAATGATCATGACCATGTTGCGACCATCGATAGTCGGTGTGAATTCCACGACTCCGTGCTCTGCAACGTCCTCAGCGAACCTCTGGAGCAAACGAACACCCTGCTCGGGCCGAGACTGCTCTCGTCCTCTAAACAGAATCATCGCTTTGACTTTGTCGCCTGCCTGCAGAAAACTTTCCGCACGCTTGCGCTTGGTTTCGTAGTCGTGGGTGTCGATCTTCAGTCTGAAACGGACCTCTTTGAGAACCGTATTGGCCTGATTCTTGCGAGCTTCTTTAGCCTTCTGAGCTGCCTCGTACTTGAACTTTCCGTAATCCATTACCTTGACTACGGGTGGGTTCGAGTTGGGGGAAACCTCGACAAGGTCAAGGTCAGCTTCTTGGGCTAGACGCAGCGCAACATCGATGCGCACGACTCCGACCTGCTCCCCTTCGGGCCCCACGAGGCGAACCTCGGCTGCCCGAATGCGGTCGTTGATTCTGGGATCGCTGATACCAATCTTCCCTTCATTAAGCGGATACTCACGCGAGCGAGGGAAATTCCAGAGAGTCCACAGGGATTCTCTCGCACCCTTTACGCTGTGATGACCTGAGACATCACGGAGTGCAACGACCCAGTAGCCTTAGCCTTACAGGCATACATAGGTGGGAGATTTCTCCACTTCGCCTGTTCCTTACCCGAGGGTGAGGAACCTCGGAAACGATAGCAGTCTTTTGCTTACTTGGCGAGAGCAATGTGGAGGCGGGCAGTGGATAACGATTCTCTAGATGAGTTGAGTCGCGATATTGCCGAGGTGGCAGCTGTGGAGGTCATTACCACCGTCGCCGTGCATTTACTGTCTGCTGCGGCTGTGAAGTGTGGGCTGTCTGACAACCCCGAGGAAGAGACCGATCTCGCGGAAGCCCGCAAACTCATCACAGCTCTAGCCGGATTGGTCACAGCCGCGGCGCCCGAAATCGGCGATCACCACGCGAGGAGCCTCCGCGACGGGTTGCGCTCAGTGCAGCTAGCTTTTCGCGAAGCATCGCGTTTTCCCGATCCCCCCGGTCAAGGACCTGGCGAAAAATACACCGGTCCTGTCACCTAGGCCGAGACTAATTTCACGCCGAGGCCGTCCACCCGCTCCACAATGACAGGCTGAGCGTTCCACTCCTCGTTCATGGCAGCAACAAGCTCGGTGATTGCTGCCCGGTCGAGGCCTGGCTTCACAACAAAGTCCACCACAATCTCGGGTCCTGCCATTTGGCGTCTGGGGTCTCCCGATCTGACGGTGTGACTCTCGATGGCTGAACCTGCAGCCAGAACACCCAGACCTATTGCCTCGACCACCTCCCGATCTCTCACTGCACTCACATAGGGCAGGGACTGAGCAAGGCACCGCACTACTCCCCTACGCAGGGAGAACGCAAGCTTCGCGCCAGGATCCAGAATCATCGAGGCGAGCCCATCGGAGGCAGCCGCTATCGCGGCTCGCGCAGCGTCGACCGGGATGGGTCTGGCGTCTGGTTTCCACGCGGTGAGAGCTGCGACCGAGCTAAAAACCGGTGCGACGGGTCTTCCATCGGGGCCCTCAACGTGAACAACGGAGAGCTCTTGAGTCTTCTCCACCAGGCGCCCATCGTCGGTGAGACCATAATCACCCGCGTGCGCGATGAGGGGGATCAGGATTCTCGCGGCGCCAAGAGCGTCGACGACCGCTTCAGCGAGTTCTTCCCGCTTCTCCCGGGACACCTCACTGGTATGAAATGCCTCGAGAGCAGCGATGAGGGCGCGGTCTGCTTCGCCGGTGTCGCCGGCAAAGGGATTGGGCTCGAAGGATCGACCCTCGAAAGATTGGCCGGCAGAATCAGCGGCCGGCGACATCCAAAGCCTCGGTGAGCGTAAATGCACCCGCGTATAATGCTTTACCTAAAATGGCGCCCTCCAAACCCAGCGGAACCAAGTCACGCAAGGCGGCGATGTCATCCAGTGACGAGATTCCACCGGAAGCGATGACGGGGTGGTCCGTTTGTGCCAACACCTCGGTCAGAAGGTCGATGTTGGGGCCCCGCATGGTTCCGTCTTTGGTGACGTCCGTGACGACATACCGTGCGCACCCGCACTCATTCAAACGATCAAGGGTCTCAAAAAGATTTCCACCATCTTGGGTCCAGCCGCGAGCTGCGAGAGTTTCTCCTCGCACGTCGAGACCAACCGCGATTGCTTCGCCGTATTCCGAAATTACGTGTGCAGTCCACTCAGGATTCTCCAGCGCAGCGGTCCCGAGGTTTACTCGGACAGCGCCCGTCGAGAGAGCATTCTCCAACGACTCGTCGTCGCGGATTCCGCCCGATACTTCGACGTTCACCTTCTTCCCTACAGCCTTGACAACTTTTCGAATAATCGCTCGGTTGTCTCCCCGACCAAAGGCCGCGTCCAGGTCAACCAGATGAAGCCACTGTGCTCCCTGGTTCATCCACTCTTCTGCCGCTTCGATCGGATCTCCATAGGATGTCTCCGTTCCGGCTTCCCCCTGAGTGAGTCTGACTGCTTTACCGTCTGCAACATCGACAGCGGGTAAAAGAATGAGCTGGGGTGAGTGGGAAAACTCGTTCATAACGACGTAGCGAACCTTTAGTGAAGTATGCGACCTATGAGCGCCACGATGGGCACAAGACAGAGATACTACTCTGCTTTGATTACCCGCGCGCCAGTCGCCTCGTGCTCAGAGCGACTCGACCCAATTGCGCAACAGCCGCAGCCCCGCATCGCCGGATTTTTCAGGATGAAACTGAGTGGCCGAGAGAGGTCCATTTTCTACCGCCGCGACAAAACGCTGGCCGTGCTCCGCCCAGGTCACCGTGGGAGCTGACAGAGGACCGTCGCTCTGCATTTCCCACGACGTGACGGCGTAGGAATGAACGAAGTAGAAGCGTTCCTGTTCAATCCCACGAAACAGAGCGCTGTCCGTTCCCGATTCGACGGTATTCCAGCCCATGTGAGGGAGCCTGGGGGCGTCGAGTTTTTCAACAACCCCTGGCCATTGCCCGAGACCTTCGGTTTCGACCCCGTGCTCAAGCCCTCTTTCGAACATCACCTGCAGGCCAACACAAATCCCCAACACCGGCTTCCCTCCTGCGAGCCTGGAGTCGATCACCTGATCGCCTCCCGCCATGCGCAAACCGGACATCACAGACTCGAATGCGCCCACACCGGGCACAACAAGACCATGCGCATTGAGGGCAGCGTTTCGGTCGGAAGTTAAACTCACTGAGGCGCCCGCGTGCTCGAGGGCTTTGAGCGCAGAATGCACGTTTCCTGATCCGTAGTCGAAGACGACAACGCGAGGAGACACCGTTACAGGGCGCCTTTCGTGGAGGGAACGCCCTCCACCCGTGAGTCCCTGGAAACAGCGTCCCGCAGGGCTCTGGCAAAAGCCTTGAATTGGGCTTCCGCGATGTGGTGTGGGTCTCGTCCATCGAGCACGGTGATGTGAACGGTGAGGTCTGCGTGCATCGTGATGGCCTCGAAGACATGCCTCACGAGCGAACCTGTGAAATGCCCACCAATTGCGTGATATTCGAAACCTTCTGGTTCCCCTGAGTGAACCAAGTAGGGCCGACCTGAAACATCAACAACAGCCCTGGCTAGAGCATCATCGAGGGGTACGAGTGCATCGCCAAAACGGGCAATACCCTTTTTGTCTCCCAGCGCACTCACCAGTGCCTGCCCCAACACAATGGCGGTGTCCTCGACGGTGTGGTGAACATCGATATCGGTGTCACCGGATGCTTCGATGTCCAAATCGATGAGGGAGTGCTTCGAGAGTGCTGTCAGCATGTGGTCGTAGAAGGGAACCGTGGTGGAGATTTTGGACACTCCAGTGCCGTCAAGATTGAGAGACAACTTGACTGTTGATTCGGACGTCGAGCGCTCAATAGAGGCTCGTCTTGCGGAGGGGCTCACGCGGTAAGTGTAGCGAGGGTCGAGAGAAAGTAGCTCGTCTCTGCTTCCGTTCCGGCCGTTACTCGGAGGTGGTGGGGTATTCCGACATCTCGAATCAGAATGTCGTGCTGCAGCAACTGCTCGAATAGCTCTTGGGGATTGGGTACTCCCCCAAAGAGCACGAAATTCGCCTCCGAATACGCGGTGGGATAACCCATGTCAGGGAGTTCTCTCAAGAGTCGGTCACGCTGAGTGCGAATATCAGCCACCATCTGCAACATGACGTCCTGGTGTTTCAAAGCCGCAACGGCCGCAGCCTGAGTCAATGCGGAGAGGTGGTAGGGCAATCTCACGAGGCGAAGCGCATCGATGACAGCCGGATCGGCGATGAGGTAGCCGACTCTGGCGCCCGCAAAAGCAAATGCTTTCGACATTGTTCGAGAAATCAGCAGACGCTCGCGTCCCCGCAACAAATCACTCGCCGTGGGCGTACCGTCTGGAAGAAATTCAACATAGGCCTCATCAACGAGAACAATGCCCGGAGTCGCATCATAGGCGGCGCGGATTGTTTCTAAACTCACTGGCGTTCCCGTGGGATTGTTAGGTGCACAGAAAAAGACCAGGTCCGGCTTGGCCGCTTCGATGGCCTGAACTACGCCAGTCGGTGTCAAGCTGAAGTCTTCTTCTCGCTGACCTGTGACCCACCTGGTTCCTGTCGCCTCAGCAATTATCGGATGCATCGAATAGGTGGGAGGGAATCCCAATACGGCGCGACCGGGTCCACCAAATGCCTGCAACACGTGGTGGAGAACTTCATTCGAACCGTTCGCCGCCCACACCATGTCAGGGCTGATAGCGGACCCCTGATGGTGACGCGACGCATAGTCGGCAAGATTCTCGCGAAGTTGTGTGAATTCGCGATCGGGATAGCGATTGATGGTTTCGAGGGCGTGAGCGAGATCATCAATGATTGCCGCCCGAACTGTCGGAGGCACTGGGTGGGTGTTTTC
>JBJOIK010000029.1:0-7147 GCA_046047135.1 Actinomycetota bacterium | reverse complement strand
TCTTTGTCGTGTTGAGCGTCAAAGCGTCTGGGGAAGAGAAGATGTTGGCTCAGATGTATCCGACGTACGACGAGTATTCACAGGCCACAGGACGCTTCGTTCCGAAATTCTCAAGGTTGTAACTTCGCCTTGTCATGCTAGGGGTACACTCTCGTGGAGCACCTAACGAGGACGTGATATGGCTCGTCGAAAGCTGACAGACGTAGACCACCCTGATGAGACACTGAACGACGATTTCTGGCTTCAGTTCGGGAATGACCCTCAACCGCCGATGAGGTTGAAAATCCTCTACGTCACCTTCGGTGAAGTTGAGAAGTCAGGCCCGGCCTCTTTCAACGTTGCGAGCGTCTGTGATCGATTGGGAATTACGTATCCCATGGTGAATCACTATTTCGGTGGTCGAGATGGTCTCCTCGCTGAGGGAGCCATGATGCGCTACGAGCGCTACATCGCCTCATTGTGGGATGCCGTGGAAAAAGCACCGAGAAATCCGGAATCACGATTTAGGGCATGGTCACTCGCGCAGGTCCGAGCGACAACCGATTTGGGTGGCTGGGGCCCTATCTTGAACTATCCTCTCGCGGCGAGAGAAGTGACTTCGGAGATGAATTTAAAATTTCAAGGTGTGCTCAATCGTCTCTTTGAATTGAATTTGGCTCGTCTCGGAGTCCTCATTCAAGATCTCAGGTCGGGAGAGGTCTCGGATATCGCCTTTACCCCCGAGTCTTATCCGAGATTGACGATGCTCAGAGATCCGGTTCTCCGGGTTTTGGCTCCCTCCACGGCGTGGGGAATGTTTGGTCTGGCCGTGTGGTTCGGCGGCCAGCATGCACCCGCTCGGAATATTCCGGAGGTTGAGGACGATCTGGACGAGCTCATTGAGTACCACCTGGCTCTCACCATCGACACGATTAGGAACTGGAAAGAAAACTAAAACCTTTTGGGTTTTTCTCGCTAGTCTGAGGATGTGAACGCCGATGACTCCTCAGCGGGGGAAGCATCGTTGCTTCTCGCCGTGAGTCTGGGACTAGGGCTGTTGGCTCTCAGCCTTGCAATTGTGTCCGCCCTATTCCTTCTCAAGAATCGGGGCCTTTTCGAGCGAGCTCGGTACCGAAGTAATCGGATTGAACGAGACACAGAAGTCGAGATTCTCGAGCAATAATCTCCACCTCCCTCTGGTACGGTGGAACCCGCTCGCCCTTGAGGAGGGGTTTCAAGGGAGTCACTAATCGCGAGGGTGAATTTAATGATTGTTGGAGTTCTCAAAGAGCCCATTTCCGGTGAAAATCGCGTTGCCGCGACTCCCGAATCTGTCAAACAGCTCACCAAGACCGGCTTGAAGGTCACTGTCCAGAAAGGGGCAGGCGTTGCGTCTGGTTACCCCGACGATGATTACAAAGCTGCCGGAGCAACCATTGCTGCGACTGTCAATCCTGGAAGTGTCGACGTTCTCGCGCACGTTCGCCCCCTCGCCCCAGCAATCATCAAGAAGCTGAAGAAGGGCGCCATTACGGTGGGCCTCGCATCGCCAGCATCAGAGGCTGCTGCAGTGAAGGCACTGCGTGATCAGAAAGTCACGTCCTTTGCAATGGAACTCGTGCCCAGAATCTCACGGGCACAGTCCATGGACGCCCTCACCTCTCAGGCTCTCGTCGCGGGATATCGCTGTGTTCTTGAGGCAGCCATGCGCTTGCCCCGATTTTTCCCTCTGTATATGACGGCTGCCGGGACAGTACCTCCTGCCACCGTGCTGGTGTTGGGTGCAGGTGTTGCTGGCCTTCAGGCGATTGCAACGGCTAAGCGCCTTGGCGCAAAAGTGAACGCATACGATGTTCGTTCCGCCTCCGCTGATGAGGTTCGCTCGATGGGTGGAACCTTCATCGAACTCGATTTGGATGTCTCTGCGGATGGCGCCGGTGGGTATGCCAAAGAACTCGCTGCAGACCGAGTGAAGCGGCAGCAAGAGCTCCTCACCCCCTATGTCACCGCCGCGGACGTCATCATCACGACCGCCGCAATTCCGGGGCGTCCAGCGCCGAGGCTGATCACGGCCAAGATGATGAAAGACATGAAGCCTGGTTCCGTCATCATCGACTTGGCTGCAGAAACCGGTGGAAACGTTGAAGGGTCAAAGCCGGGTGTTGACGTCGCAGTCAGTGTGGGCAAGGCCGGCGGAAAAGTCACCCTGGTCGGCATGAAAGATGTCCCCTCCACGATGGCGTATGACGCCTCTCGCCTCTACGCGAAGAACATTTCAAACCTCCTTGAGCTCATGGTGAAAGACAAGAAGGTCCAACCCGATTTCGGTGACGAGGTAGTGGCGGGTGCGTGCCTGACTCACGACGGAACAATTCGTCACGAGCCCACGGCAGAGGCGTTAGGCACAGGTTCACGTGCAGCGAAAGGTAAGAAGTAATGGAAGAGATCAAGATTCTCACCTATTTCGTGCTGGCGGTCTTTGTCGGCTTCGAGGTGGTCTCGAAGGTGTCCAGTACCCTTCACACGCCCTTGATGTCAGGAGCGAACGCCATCCACGGCATCATCTTGGTGGGCTCAATCATCGTTGCCGGCCACGCGCAATCGGCATGGATGCTCGCACTCGCTTTGCTCGCCGTTCTCATGGCAACAGTCAACTTGGTCGGAGGCTTCGTTGTGACCGACAGGATGCTCGAAATGTTCGCGGGTAAGAAGAAGACCCAGGAAGGGAAAGCTCAATGAGTCTCATTACCCCTGAAGTTGAGGCACTTCTCTACCTCTTTGCGGCGGTCGCGTTCATCCTCGCGCTCAAAGGGCTATCATCACCGAAATCGGCCCGGAGGGGAAACATCATTGGTGCGATTGGCGCCATCGTGGGTGTCACTGCGGTTTTCTTGGCTGAAGAGCTAAAGAACATCGGGTGGATTCTGCTGGTCATTGGTATTGGAACGATCATCTCCGTTCCTGCTTCCCGAATGGTCAAGATGACCCAAATGCCTCAGCTCGTTGCTCTGTTCAACGGTGTCGGTGGTGGCGCTGCTGGAATCGTGGCGCTGTTGGAACTTTTCGCTGCGGACACCTTCGGGTTTCTGCTCGCCGTCGCATTCACCATCTTCGTTGGTAGCGTCTCGTTCTCCGGCTCCGTTATTACCTTCCTCAAACTTCAGGAAATCATGACGACCAGGCCGGTCCTCTTTAAGGGCCAGCAGTTTGTGATGGGCGCTTTGGTCATTGCTGCTGTCGCGGGCGCAGCAATCGTGGTTGGTCAAAGCAACTTTGTCGTGGCGTCGCTGTTGATGGTGGTTGGTCTGGTCATGGGCGTTTTGCTGGTCTTGCCGGTTGGTGGTGCAGACGTTCCGATCGTTATTTCTTTGTTGAATGCCTTGACCGGTTTGGCAGTGGCAGCGTCTGGTCTCGTCCTCGACAACACCCTGCTCTTGGTCGCAGGAACCCTGGTTGGTGCGTCGGGAACAATCCTGACTCGTGCCATGGCCAACGCTATGGGTCGGAGCGTGAATAACATCATCTTCGGTGCGTTCAAAGGTGGCTCCACCGCGGGTTCTACCGAGGTGTCTGACCGGCCCGTCAAGTCAGGATCCCCTGAAGATGTGGCCATTCTCTTGGGATACGCGCAGCGAGTCATCGTCGTTCCCGGCTATGGTCTCGCCGTTGCCCAAGCGCAGCACACCATGTATGAACTCGCTAAGGCTTTGGAAGAAAAAGGCATCGAAGTGGTCTTCGGAATTCACCCCGTTGCCGGTCGTATGCCAGGGCACATGAATGTGTTGCTCGCCGAGGCAAATGTTCCCTATGAGGTCCTGCAGGAGATGGACGAGGTCAACCCCCAGTTCAAGACCGCCGACGTGTGTCTCGTCGTGGGAGCAAACGACGTCGTGAACCCGGCCGCGAAGAGCACCCCTGGTTCCCCGATTTACGGTATGCCGATCCTCGATGCCGGTAGCGCCAAGCAGGTTGTGTTCCTCAAGCGCTCGATGCGTCCTGGATTTGCTGGAATTGAGAATGAGCTTCTCTACGAACCCAACACCACGCTTCTCTTCGGGGATGCAAAAGAGTCACTTACCAAGGTGTTGGGGGCAGTAAAGGCTCTCTGAGTTTCCGCATGGCGATTTATGCGGTGACGTATCACTACGTTGATGACCCAGACCTCATCGCTTTGCACCGCCCTGCCCACCGGGAATACATTGCCACCCTCCTAGAGGCTGGCGGGCTTATTGCGAGCGGACGGACAGAGGGGCGACCAAAGGGCAGCGCACTCTTACTATTTGAGGCTGATTCAGTCGCTGATGTCGAGAGGGTTCTCGATCCTGATCCGTTCTGGACCCTAGGAATTATTGAAAAGAGAGAGATTCTGGAATGGATTTTGGCCTCCGGTTCGCTGGGTCGTGACGGTGCCAACTAACTCCCGCTTCCGGCGCGCTCTCGTCACGGGCGCCAGCTCGGGAATCGGTGCCGCAACTGTTCGGCTTCTTGCTTCCCGAGGTTGGTCGGTAGTGGCGATTGCGAGGCGAGACAATCTCCTTCACAAATTGAAGGATGAAACGGGTTGCGAGATCCTGACGGCTGATATCACGTCAGATGCCGATGTCGAGAGAATTCGAGAATTCTTAGAGAGCACCGGCGGGATATCCGCCCTAGTCAATAACGCAGGAAACGCTATCGGCGTGGAGTGGGTGGACCAGGCGAATCCCGAAAACTGGCGAGCGATGTTTGAGCTTAATGTTCTTGGAACTCAGAGGGTTATCAAGGCTTTGCTCCCGATTCTTCGGCAGGCTTCAGCACAGGACGGAGTTGCTGACATCGTCACGGTGACTTCCACGGCCGGGTTCATTAGTTACGAGGGTGGCGGGGGATACAACGCGTCAAAGTCTGCACTGCACTCGGTGCTCGGTACCCTCCGTCTCGAGCTCTCCGGTGAACCAATCCGAGTGGTCGAGGTCGCTCCGGGAATGGTGAAGACCGATGAGTTTACTCTGAAGCGGTTGGGAGGCGATGCCCAGAAGACTGCGGCCCTGTACGAGGGGGTGGAAGCTCCGCTGGTTGCCGAGGATGTGGCTGACGTCATCGCCTACGCCCTCGATGCTGCTCCTCACGTCAATCTAGACCTGATTCAGCTGAAACCGGTGGCACAAGCCATGCAATACAAGCTGCATCGAGGCCCTCTCAAGCCCAAACTGTAAAGGGGTCGACAGGTCAGCCCCGATAGAGTGATGACGTGATCCGTCGCCTCGTTGAAATCTCGCGTCCAGTGCTGTGGATCAACACAATCGGCACCACCGTCATCGGAATGTGGTTAGCGGGTGAACTCTGGACGTGGGCAATTGTGCCCATCCTGCTCTGGGTGACGTTCCCCTTCAATTTGCTGATTTATGGCATTAACGACATATATGACCAAGACACGGATGCCGATAACGACCGAAAAGGTGGTTACGGCGGGGCCAAGATCAAGCCCCACGAAACCCGGATGATTGGCTGGGGAGTCATCCTCACCAACATTCCTTTCTTCGTCTACTTCGCCTTCACGTTGCCGTGGGAGGCGGTCGCGTGGATGGCGCTCTACGCATTCTCCTTTTGGCAATACTCTGCGACTCCCTTGAGATTCAAGGGTCGACCCATCCTTGATTCCATTTCGAATGCGGACTACGCTTTCCCGTTAGTTTTTGTCCCGCTCGCCCTCGGCGTGACCCCGGTGTGGGCGGCCGCACTTGGTCTGATGGCCTGGTCCATGGCGAAGCATGTTTACGATGCCATCCAAGATATTGACGAAGACCGTGAGGCTGGAATCAGGACCACGGCAGTCGCCTTCGGTGTTCGGGGTGCGCTCCTGTGGTCCACTTTCTGGTGGATTGTGGCCACGGTGTTGTTTGCTTTTGTCAATATTCCGGTGGCCATCGTGAATGCCACCCTCGCTGGCTGGCTGGTCTTCGCACAGTGGAGGACGCCCACCATTGAGGTTGCCCGCAGGCTCTATCGCTACTCCGTTGCTTTCCCTTATGTAGCAGGAGCAGTCGCAGGTTTTCAGTTGGTAGTGGGCCTGACGTTTGGTGGGTATACGGGGCCGTGACGTCACGCATTGTCGTCATAGGCGCTGGCCTCGGTGGACTCTCTGCTTCCGCGCTGCTGGCCCGGGCCGGGCACCAGGTGACTGTCATAGAAGGGCAGGACTGGATAGGCGGAAAGAGCAGGCGTATCGAGGTTGCTGGTCAAAGGATCGACACCGGACCGTCGTTAGTGACATTCCCCGATGTCCTCAATCAAGTCTTCGACACCTATGACTCCCTCGGACCTGGCGGCGAATCAGCGCGCGAGATTGCCGGGATTGTTCTGGAGCGACTGCCAGAAGTCGGTCGCTATTACTTCAAGAACGAGCAAGCCAACCTCCCGGTGGAACCAGGCCATCCTTGGCATGACGCGTGGGCACGCTTTGAGAAAGAGAATGGTGAATTAGGGCCCTCTATTACGAATCTCTTGACCACCGATCCGACCGATCCAGGAATTCTCGGCGCCGTTCTCCGTCTGCTTTCCCGGTACGGCTCCCGCCTCACTACACAGTCTTATTTGGGATCACTGTCCTGGATGCCAGAGGACTTGAAAGACGTCATCGCTATTCACACCTTGAACGCTGGAGTCTCTCCCGATCAAACTCTCGCGTTGTTCGGCAGCATGGCTGCGGTAATGGCAACAGAGGGCGTGTGGGTTCCACAGGGCGGTGTCTACGAAATTGCGCGAGGACTAGGAGCCCTCGCGGAGCACGCGGGGGTCACCATTCACACCGGGGAGCCGGTCCTTGCGGTGAGCAAGGGCGCAGTCACCACCGCTCGGGCTACCTATCCCGCTGATTACGTGGTGAGTGCGGTAGATGGCGGAATCCTCGAGCGCCTTCTCGGAAGAAAAACTCCCGAGCCTTCCCGCCTGTCGTGTTCGGGGGTTGCGATTTTTGGGGTTCTTGATGAAGAGCTTCCCGCGAATATTGTGACCCACTCGGTGATGATGCCGGATCGACCCTCTGAGCTCTTCGAATCTTTAGTGAAGAGAATGGTTCCCACTCAAACCATGGCGTTCTTGAACTACTACCGGCCGCACACTATTTATTCCAATGAGAAACCGGTGGCAGCTCTGTTGTTGACGGCGCCGCCCAATGGAATGTCGGCCT
>JBJOIK010000028.1:0-7371 GCA_046047135.1 Actinomycetota bacterium | reverse complement strand
GAGTCGTGGATATCGGAGAGGGGTGGGCTGTCACGTTCAAAATCGAATCCCACAACCACCCCAGCTTCATCGAGCCTTTTCAAGGCGCCGCAACTGGCGTCGGGGGAATCGTGAGAGACATTATTTCCATGGGTGCTAGGCCTGTCGCCGTCATGGATGCTCTTCGGTTCGGAGATCTCCACCACCCCGACACGAAACGTGTCGCCCCTGGAGTTGTCAGTGGCATCAGTTTCTACGGCAACTGTCTGGGGCTGCCCAACATTGGGGGTGAAACCTGGTTTGATCCGATTTATCAGAACAACCCCCTGGTCAACGCGTTAGCTGTGGGGGTGCTACGCCACGAGGACCTGCACCTGGCCAGTGCACGAGGTGCGGGCAACAAAGTGGTCTTGTTCGGGGCAAGGACCGGCGGTGACGGTATCGGTGGGGCCTCCATTCTTGCCAGCGAAACCTTCGATGAGGGTGGCCCCACTAAGCGTCCCTCTGTTCAAGTGGGGGACCCTTTCGCCGAGAAAGTCTTGATTGAGTGTTGCCTGGAGCTATTCCGCGAGGGAGTGGTCGAAGGAATCCAGGACCTGGGGGCAGCGGGAATCAGTTGTGCCACGTCGGAGCTTGCCGCCAATGGTGGTAGTGGTATGGAGGTCACCCTCGACCACGTTCTCCTCCGTGACGACAGCTTGAGTGCCGAAGAGATTCTCATGTCCGAAAGCCAAGAGCGAATGATGGCGATTGTTCGTCCAGACAAACTGGACACGTTCCTCGCCATCACCAGCAAATGGGAGGTAGAGACGAGCGTTTTGGGTGAGGTGACCGACTCGGGCCGTCTCATCATCCATTGGAAAGGCGAAACCATTGTCGACGTCGACCCCAAGACGGTCGCCATCGATTCCCCTGTCTACGAGCGGCCCTACCACCGACCGCCATGGCTCGATGCCCTGCAAGCAGACACACTGGCGAGCGCTTCGCACGAGGCGACACCGGAGGACCTTCGGGAGCAAGTGGCGAGAGTAGTTTCCTCACCCAACCTGGCAAACATGGAATGGATTACCAACCAGTACGACCACTACGTGATGGGCAACACCGCGTTGTCCTCCCCCGACGATGCGGGCATGATTCGTGTCGATGAAGAGTCGGGGCTGGGTGTTGCGCTTTCTACAGACGCCAATGGTCGGTACAGCTACCTTGACCCCTACCGGGGAGCACAGTTGGCACTCTCCGAGGCATACCGGAATGTCGCCGCGACGGGAGCTGAACCTCGCGCTGTCAGCGACTGTCTCAACTTTGGCAGCCCGGAGGATCCCGAGGTCATGTGGCAGTTTGCTGAAGCCGTGCGGGGTCTTGCCGATGCCTGTATGGAGCTTGGCGTTCCGGTGACCGGTGGCAACGTCAGTCTCTACAACCAGACAGGAACAACACCGATACATCCCACCCCTGTCGTGGCTGTCCTCGGAGTGATTGACACCGTCGCACGAAGACTACCCAGCGGATGGCAAGACGATGGTGAGAACCTGTACCTTCTTGGCACCACCAAGTCCGAATTGGACGGTTCAATCTGGGCAGGAGTCATTCACCATCACCTCGGGGGTATGCCACCGGTTCCCGATCTTCCGGCCGAAAAGGCTTTAGCAGGTTTGATGGTGGCGGCAGCCAAGGATGGGCTGGTGACCAGTGCTCACGATGTGTCAACAGGTGGGCTCATTCACACCCTTATCGAGGGTGTGCTGCGACGCGGAGTCGGAGCACGGGTCTGGCTGGGAGAAATGATGGAAGACAACGGTCTGAGCGCAACCGAAGCGCTCTTTTCTGAGAGCGTTGCCCGAATGGTGGTCAGTGTCGCACGGGAGGATGACGTCAAGTTCCGCGGACTTTGTGAAGGCCGTGGGGTTCCGGTGGCTCGTATTGGCGTCACCGACACCTCTGTCGACGGACTGGACGTGGCAAACCTTTTCGCTTTTGGCCTAGAGGAGTTGCGCACCCTCACCAGGGGAACACTTCCTGCGAGCCTCGGTCCCGTCGTCGGATATCAGCCCTAATCCGCCTGCCACAAACCCAGAGTCACACCCTGCTACTACGGTGGAGGTGCTGATGATTGATTCCTCCCGTTTCCTCGTTTCTTCCTCTGACTATGACGCGTGGCTCGCCGTTAGGGCGACCGGTGTGACGGCAACCGCGGTGGCAAAGGCAGTGACCCCCGAGGGTTTCCACGAAGTCATCCAGAGCATTAAGAATCCGACCCCAATTCCCGACAACGATTTCATGCGCTTTGGCCGGGAACAGGAAGCAAACCTGATTGAGAAACTCGCGACACAGTTCGACCTCCAACCCAACGACTGGCTCATTGCCAAAGACGCTGAGTCGTTGCGCTGGCAAATGGCGACCCCTGATGGGCTCTCTCCCGGTCACGATCTGATTGCGGAGGTGAAAACGACCGGTCGAGATTGGGGTGAATGGTCAGCTGTTCCTGGCAACTACCACCGCCAAGTCCAGTGGCAACTGTATGTGACGGGGGCGAGCGCGTGTGTTTTCGGGTGGATGCTCCGGCAGACCAAGCAAGGAGAAATGGTCCCAGCATGGCCCGGACCCAAATTTGTTGTAGTGGAACGAGACGATGCGCTCATCGAGAGGCTCGTCGAGGTATCGCACAATCTCTACCGGGAACTACCCGTCGCTGGCAGCTAATTCCTCGTGGTGCTGAATCACCTCAGCAAGGATGAAGCTCAAGAACTTTTCGGCAAATTCGGGGTCTAGGTCTGCCTCTTTGGCTAGAGCGCGAAGCCGCTCCACCTGTGCTGCTTCCCTGGCCGGGTCTGAGGGCGGCATGTGGAGCTCGGCTTTGAGCCTGCCCACCTGTTGAGTGGTTCGAAAACGCTCCGCAAGCAGGTGCACCAGCGCGGCATCGATATTGTCGATGCTTTTTCGCAACTGCACCAGCTCAGGAGGTATCGAGTTCATAGAGCGACTTTATCGAGGGCTCGCATCGGTGGCTAGTCCAAGAGCGGGTGCCGGGTGACGATCGCGTCGCGAGATGGTCCTACACCGATTGCTGAGATCCGCGCTCCGCTCATACCTTCCAACGCCAGCACATACTCTCTCGCGTTCTGGGGTAAGTCTTCGAACGCTCGCACACCCGAAATATCTTCCGACCAGCCGGGGAAATATTCGTAAATCGGCTTCGCGTGGTGGAAGTCAGATTGGGACCAGGGCATTTCCTCCACTCTGTTCCCGTCGACCTCATAGGCGACGCACACCGGAATCTTGTCCAGGCCTGTCAAGACATCGAGCTTGGTCAATACAAAATCCGTCACTCCGTTGATACGTGCTGAATACCGCGCGATAGGGGCGTCGTACCAACCCGTTCTCCTCGGTCGCCCAGTAGTAGTTCCAAACTCATGGCCTTTGTCCCGCAAGAATTCGCCAAACTCATCGTCGAGCTCTGTCGGGAAAGGGCCGGAGCCGACGCGGGTTGTGTAGGCCTTCACGATTCCGATGACGGTCTTCAGCTCCCACGGTGCAACCCCCGCGCCCGTGGAGGCACCACCAGCGGTCGCATTGGATGATGTCACAAACGGATAGGTGCCGTGGTCAACATCGAGCATGGTTGCCTGGCCACCCTCGAAGAGAACCGTTTTACCCTCCGCCAAAGCGGTATGGAGCAACAGAGCGGTGTCTTTGACCATCGGGCGCAGGCGCTCGGCATACGAGAGGAGCTCCTCGACGACGTCATCCACCTCGATGGCCCGTCGGTTATAGATCTTCACCAACAGGTGATTCTTCTGGTGAAGGGCGCCTTCTACCTTTTGACGCAAAATTCCTTCGTCGAAGAGATCCTGCACTCTAATGCCTACACGATTGATCTTGTCGGCATAGGTGGGGCCGATTCCACGACCGGTCGTCCCAATCTGACGCTTACCGAGGAACCTCTCGGTGACTTTGTCGAGTGTTCGGTGGTACTGGGTAATGATGTGAGCGTGAGAACTGATGACTAGCTTGGACACATCAATACCCCGCGCAGAAAGGGCATCGAGCTCCTCCATCAACACTTCAGGATCAATCACAACCCCGTTGGAGATGACCGGAACCACACCAGGGGTCAAGATGCCTGAGGGCAAAAGATGAAGAGCGTATTTTTCGTCACCGATGACAACGGTATGACCGGCGTTATTGCCCCCATTGAACTTGACCACATAGTCAATCCGGTCGGCAATGAGGTCAGTGGCTTTACCTTTGCCCTCATCGCCCCACTGGGCTCCGACAATTACAACGGCAGGCATCAGGATTCCTTTGTTATGGCCGCGTCAACCTCCCAAGTCTACCGACTACCCGGCATTCGGGGAGGGGGCTTGGAACTGCCGGCCGGTCTGGGAGATACTCTGAATCGTGGACTCATTTCGTGTAGTGGTGGCCGATGACCACAACCTGACTCTGTCAGGCGTATCAGACTCGTTGACCGCTCACGGAATCGAAGTGGTCGGTCGGGGAAAGACCGCCGCCGACGCGGTGCTCCTGGTGAAGCAAACTAAACCCGACGCACTCGTGACTGATCTGGACTTTGGTCCCGGACCCACGGGGCTCGATGTGGCGACAACGTTGCGCAAATCACACCCCACGTTGGGGATCGTGTTGCTCAGTGCTTATGGCGACCCGCGCTTGCATTCTGAGAGTCTCACTGCAGCCCCGACGGGGCTTGTGTATCTCGTCAAACAACAGGTCTCTTCTACTCTCGAACTAGCCCAGGCAATCTCGTCTTCCCTAGAGCGAGCACGGTTGGCAGAAAAGGGTGACATTCCTCAAATCGATCTCACATCGTCTCAAATTGCGGTGCTCAGACTGGTTGCGAAGGGACTCTCCAATCAAGCAATTGCCAGAGAGTTAAGTGTGACTGAAGAATCCGTGTCGAAAACCATCAACCGAATGCTCAAGCGGCTCAACATCTCTCCGAGCTCCGAGGTCAACTCGAGAGCGGCCCTCTTACAGTCGTACTTTGACCTCATAGGTGCGAATTAGTGCGAGCACGGATAGCGGAAATCTCCCAAGGGTTGGGTGGTCCCAGGGCTGTTTCACTCATCGGATTTGCGATTGCGTCCCCTTTTTGGATTCTCGGCTTTCTTTTCAACGAGGACGCCACATACGAAAGTTTCGGCAGTGCACTCGAAATCTTTCTCATCGCTGTTATCGCCCAAATAGGTCTCGGAACTATTTTTCTCATCGCACACCTGACGGTATTGAAAGACAGAAGAACACAACCTGTTCCGCTGTGGGTTGTGTGTGCTGTGTGGTTTAGCGCGGGGGCTTTCCGCGCTGTCTTACTCGTCATCGGATTGGGATTCTTTGGCACCACCAACGAGATTCCGACTGGTCAAAGGATCACGTACTCCGGACTCATGGCCGTAGTCGGTTTTGGGGCGACAGCCCTCGCACTCGACGCCATTGACCGCTTTTCCAAAACCCGTGCTGAAGTTCTCCGACAACTGCTCGCAGGAGAGGAGCAACTCTCCACGCACCGGGCTGCTGTCGACACAATGCGCCAAACCCTTCTGGCGACGGTGGGCAAGAAGCTAGATGACAGTTACACCACAGCGTCCGAAGCTCTCGACCGATTGGAGGAGTCGCTGGTAAAAACCGAGGCGGCACAGCCAGCGTTGGAGGAGCTTCGGACTTTGTCTGACAAAACGTGGCAAAAAATTAGCGAAGACCTGTGGAGGGACGCGCCTGTTACACCGCCACGAATCAGGGTGCCGGAATTTCTTGCCCTCTACGCGACGTCGAGACCTTTCCAGGCTCCTTACCTCCTCGCCGCTGCGGGCTTCCTTTATCTGCTGGTGTACTCCCGCGTGTACGAGCCCCTCGTAGCTCTTGCTCTCTTGGGAATTTGGTCCGTAGGCGCGGTGGTTTTCGGGCTGGTGGCAAACTGGTTCCTTGCCCGAGCACGTCGCGTGCCGGTGAGCGTTTTCTTCGTGCTCGCCGGAATCCTGCTCCTTTCTTCGCTACCGCTCATCGTGCTCGCGGAAATCTGGGGACATCCGACAATCGAGACCGGAAGAATCATGAGTGTTCATGCCATCACCGTGTTTGTCGCGCTCTCCACCTCACTCCCGGAGACTGCAGCGGAAGCTCGAAACAGGATTCTTCAAAACCTCCGCAAACACGTTGACAACACCACACTGGAGAAACTTCACGTGGAAAGTCAGCTCAAAGTCGTGTCCCAGAAAATCGCAAGCCGCTTACATGGAGATGTCAGAGGTAATTTTCTGGCCTCAATTCTGAAACTTCAGGACCTGATCGCGCGAAGTGACATCGAGGGTGCACGCAACTCAATAGGCGACCTCAGACACGCTCTCAACCTCTCACGGAATCCGATTATCTCGGAACCAAATGATCACGAAGAACTCTCTACCTTCCTCTCCAACTGGTCTTCCCTCATCGACCTTGCCCTGGAAAAGCCGTTGAGTTCAGTGCCTCCTGATTTTCTTCCCGCAGTTCACACCATCGTCGTTGACGGCGTCAACAACGCGGTGAGACACGGTGAGGCGGACTGGGTTCGGATTAATTTCACGGAAGATCGGGATTCTCTCACCGTGACAATACGGAATAACGGCAAACCCCGCCAAGGGTCGAACACCGGACTCGGCACCGCGCACCTCAACCTTCTGGCTCCTGATGGGTGGAGTTTGATAACTCATGGTTCAGGAGTGACCCAGCTGTTGGTCAAGTTGGAGAAGGCCAATGCCCTCGCTTACTCAGCGTCCCGGTAATTCGGCGTGAGTAGTGATCCACTGATGCATCACAATTGCCGCTGCAGCACTCGCATTGAGAGACCGGGTCGAACCAAACTGTGTAATTTCGACAGCCATGTCAGCAGCCGCTAGGGCTTCCGAAGAGAGCCCAGGGCCCTCCTGGCCAAAGAGGATGATGCATTCTTTCGGAAGCGTTGTCGCCTCGAGTGGGGTCGAACCCTCCACGTTGTCAACGGCCACCACAGGGAGAGAGTGTTTCTTGGCGTAATCCACGAGGTCGCCAATGCTGGGATGGTGCACAACATGCTGATAACGATCGGTCACCATGGCCCCACGTTTGTTCCAGCGACGGCGACCCACAATATGAACCGTGTGAGCCAGAAAAGCGTTAGCGCTTCGCACAATCGACCCAATATTCAGATCGTGTTGCCAATTCTCGATTGCGACATGAAACCCGTGACGCTTGGAATCTAAATCCCGGACAATTGCATCGACACTCCAGTACCGATACTTGTCGACCACATTGCGCGAATCTCCGTGCTCCAGAAGCTCTGGATCAAAGTGATCCCCGGTTGGCAGAGGACCCTGCCACGGCCCCACGCCCCACGTGGAGGCCTCAGGATGGGGATTGTCGCTG